>JBCNQO010000213.1:0-4660 GCA_039592825.1 Flavobacterium sp. | reverse complement strand
AGACATATTATTGAACATGTCCATAACGATCCCGAGGAAAAAACTCGCGAGCAAAAGCACATTTCTATTCCCGTTCACCGGGAAAAGCATGATGAACAGAATGTAAGGAAACGGCATGATGAAGCCAAAAAGCTTCATGTTGTCGAAAATCACGATTTGCGCGAAAAGCAACAGGATAAAACGGGCAATATTGATCAGAACCGTACTATTCATTCGGCTTGGTCTGTTTTTCGAGCGTCTCGAGTTCTTCTTTATCCTGACTTTTTACCACATAAACATAACCCAGATTGGTCATGTCGTTGAACAGTTTGATGTCGAGCGTGTAGTAATTGGTCTCGTTGTCTGTGTAGATTTTGGAAATCGTTCCGATGTTGATATTGGCAGGGAAAATCACCGATTGTCCGCCAGTCACGATTGTATCGCCTTTTCGCACCGACGCCAATCGAGGCACGTCGATGAGTTGCACATAACCCGTACTTTTTCCGTTCCAGACCAAAGATCCAAAGTGATTTGACTTCTTGATCTTGGCGTTGATCTGCGATTTGACGTTGAGGATACTTACGACAGTCGCGTAATTGTTCGAAACCTTGTCGACAATCCCCACGATTCCCTGACTGTTCACCACGCCCATATCAGGCTTCACGCCTTTGAGCGAGCCCGAATTGATCGTAAGGTAATTCTCGTGAACCGAATAAGAGTTGTGGATGACTTTGGAAACGATAACATCGACCTTTCTGACACCGCGGATCGTATCGATAACCGGCGGTTTTGCCGTGTCTTTCTCGTTGAACAACATTCTTCTCAAATCGGCATTTTCCTTGGCCAAAGCGTCGTTCTGCGATTTGAGGTGGAAGTATTCGTTCACATTGTTCATTTGCGTATAAACGCCTCCGGTCAAAAAGTTGGCCGAAGAGATCACGCGGCTTCTGTGAAACGAATGTCCTTGAATGGTCAACGCGAGCGAAATCCCTAAAAGCAGCAAAAACAGCAACTTATGGCTGTTCTTAAAGATGAATTGGAATATCTGCTGCATGAATCTTCGTTAAAAATTCAAATTCCAAATCCCAAAACCCAAATTCCAATCGGGTCGGAACTATGCGGTAAAGATTGGAATTTGGAATTTGTTTATTGGAATTTACTTTATAAGTATGCTTCTGAATTTCGGAATGTTCTTCAACGCCATCCCGGTACCGCGAACAACGGCGCGAAGCGGATCTTCGGCAATGTAAACCGGAAGGTCTGTCTTCAACGAAATACGCTTGTCGAGTCCTCTCAACATCGAACCGCCACCAGCGAGATAGATTCCCGTGTTGTAGATGTCGGCAGCGAGTTCCGGAGGCGTTTGCGAAAGCGTTTCCATAACCGCGTCTTCGATACGTTGGATTGATTTGTCCAGCGCTTTTGCGATTTCGCGGTAAGACACGTCAACCTGTTTTGGTTTACCCGTCAAAAGGTCACGTCCCTGAACCGACATATCGTCTGGAGGCGTCTCAAGATCTTCGATGGCAGCACCGATCGTGATCTTGATTTTTTCGGCAGTGCTTTCACCCACGAAAAGGTTGTGCTGCGTTCTCATGTAATACACGATGTCGTTCGTGAAAACGTCACCGGCGATCTTTACCGATTTGTCGCACACGATTCCGCCCAAAGCGATAACCGCGATTTCTGTCGTTCCACCGCCAATGTCAACAATCATGTTTCCTTTCGGTTGCATGATGTCGATGCCGATACCGATCGCCGCAGCCATTGGTTCGTGGATCAGGTAGACTTCTTTTCCGTTCACGCGCTCGCAACTTTCCTTAACCGCACGCATTTCCACTTCGGTGATGCCCGACGGAATACAAACGACCATGCGAAGTGCCGGCGTAAACATTCTTTTCTTGAGTGCCGGAATCGACTTGATGAACATCGAGATCATTTTCTCGGACGCGTCGAAATCGGCAATAACGCCATCTTTCAAAGGACGGATCGTTTTGATGTTCTCGTGCGTTTTTCCCTGCATCATGTTCGCCTCTTTACCGACGGCGATTATTTTCGAAGAAACCCTGTCTCGAGCCACTATTGACGGGCTGTCGATCACGACTTTATCGTTGTGTATGATGAGCGTATTCGCTGTACCAAGGTCTATCGCGATATCCTCGGTCATGAAATCAAAAAATCCCATACCTGAAATGAAGGGTTTTAGTTATTAGTTGTAGGCTGCAAAGTTATGTAAATATGATGACAATGCAGCCCTGTGTTTTTTTATTTTGGATTTAATTCCGATAATTTTAAAACTGTTGGAATCAGCGTGTTCCGACGGTCTTTGAAAATCAAAAAATTAAATACGGAACAGCATTTAGTGCTTGAAATGACGCGTTCCGGTAAACACCATCGCGAGTCCGTTTTCGTTGCAATAATTGATGCTGAGTTCGTCCTTGATCGATCCGCCGGGTTGGATTACAGCCGTGATTCCTGCATTTTTGGCAATCTCCACACAGTCTGGGAAAGGGAAAAACGCAACGCTGGCCATGACCGCGCCGTTCAGATCAAAGTTAAATGAGTGAGCTTTCTCGATGGCTTGTCTCAACGCGTCAACTCTTGAAGTCTGACCCGTTCCGGAAGCGATCAATTGGCCGTTCTTGGCGAAGACGATCGTGTTCGATTTGGTGTTCTTGCAGATTTTCGATGCAAAAATCAAGTCGTCGATCTCTTCGGCAGTCGGAGCCGTAGTGGTAACGGTGCGAAGTCCGTCTTTATTGTCTGTAAGATTATTTCTGTCCTGGACCAAAACGCCGTTCAAAGCCGTACGCACTTGAAGTTGTGGTAATTCAACCTCGTGTTGTACCAGAATAATTCTGTTCTTTTTTTCCGAAAGGATGGCAATCGCTTCTTCAGAATACTCTGGAGCGATCACGACCTCGCAGAAAAGTGAGTTGATCTCGTTTGCGGTGTCGGCATCGATTTTCCCGTTGGCGATCAAAACGCCTCCAAACGCCGATGTCGGGTCGCCTGCCAAAGCGTCCAAATAAGCTTGTTTCATCGTTGGACGAGTCGCCAAACCACAAGCGTTGTTGTGTTTCAAAATCGCGAAAGTCGGCTCATTTCCTTTGAATTCGAGGATGAGATTCACTGCTGCGTCAACGTCCAAAAGGTTATTGTACGAAAGTTCTTTTCCGTGCTTTTTGGTGAACATCGCGTCGAAATTCCCAAAGAAATAACCTTTCTGGTGCGGATTTTCCCCGTAGCGCAAAACTTGTCCGTTCGAGAAAGATTGCTTGAAGAAAGTATCGTCCGTATTGAAATAGTTGAAAATAGCCGAATCGTAATGAGACGAAATATGGAAAGCCTGTGTAGCGAATTTCTTGCGATCTTCAAGCGAAGTTTCCCCGTTCTTTTCCTCTAGCAATTCCAAAAACGGCGCATATTGCTCAACAGACGGAATGATTACAGTGTCCTTGAAATTCTTGGCCGCGGCACGGATCAAAGAAATACCGCCAATGTCGATCTTCTCGATAATATCGGCTTCCGATGCGCCCGAAGCAACGGTTTTCTCGAAAGGATACAAATCCACGATCACCAGATCAATCTGCGGAATGTCGTATTCGGTCATTTGCGAAACGTCGCCTTCGTGATCCTGACGGTTCAGGATACCACCAAAAATCTTCGGGTGAAGCGTTTTTACACGTCCGCCAAGAATCGATGGGTAAGAAGTCACGTCTTCTACCGCAACCACCGGAATGCCAAGTCCTTTAAGGAAATCTTCGGTGCCGCCGGTTGAATAGAACGTTACGCCTTGTTTGTGCAATTTCTGTACGATCGGCTCGAGTCCGTCTTTAGAAAATACCGAAACTAATGCTGATTTGATGGTCTTGCTTGTGCTCATTTTTAGAAGTTGTGTTATAAGGTGCAAAAGTACTTTTTCGCAATGGATTTTGCCAATTTTCGCAGACGATTGTTTTTGTGATTTTCAGATTAACAGATCGCCGGATTTTCAGAATCTGGGTGAATGAAAGAAAGGTTCGGCTTCAGTATTGTTTCGGATCAGGCTGAAAATCTGTATATCTGAAAATCTGCTCGTCTTCGATTAGGTTTTTGAATGGAAATTTGGCAATTTTACACCAATGATCGTTTACCTCAGACTCCTTTCCGAATCGTTCACCTTTGCCATGAACGCGCTGCGAACCAATAAACTTCGCACGCTTTTGTCGCTTTTGGGCGTGACCATCGGGATTTTTTCGATCATTGCCGTGCTGGCCGCCGTCGATTCTTTAGATAAAAAGATTAAGAAAGACCTGAGCAGTCTCGACAAGAACACAATGTATATTCTCAAGCAGTCATTCGGGCCAACCGATGTGCCGTGCTGGAAGATCGACCAGTTCCCGAACGTGAAATACGAGGAATACCAATATTTAAAGTCGTCTGTTTCTGGATTGGAAGAAGTCGCTTTCCAGTTTTTTGTAGGTCCGGAAACGGCCAAGTACGACGACAAGACCGTGAGTTCCATAAACATTGTTCCGGTTTCTCACGAATTCGACGAAATCCAGGCGCAGGAATTCGAGAAAGGCCGATTCTACAATGAAGCCGAAGACAATTCGGGACGTCCGGTCGCGGTAGTCGGGCACGACATCGCCAACGGACTTTTCGGTGACACCGACCCGATCGACAAGCAATTCCGCCT
>JBCNQO010000212.1:0-4672 GCA_039592825.1 Flavobacterium sp. | reverse complement strand
TGCTCATTGGCGTTTTGCGATAATAGCTTTCCAGATAAGAATTCTCGCGGTGCACGGGAATCCACCAAACGTCTTCATCGTCCGGGAAAACGAATTGCGTCAACTCGTTCGAGATTTTGACCTTGTCGAGTTTTGGCTGTTTCGGGAATTCGTACCGAAAGCCCATTCCATCGTCAAAAACCTTGAAAACCACGTCTACCAAACGTTGGTCGCCACTTTTTTCCTTGAGATGGATCGTAAGCTGGTTGTGGTTGTCGCGCACTTTTTTCGCCTCGCCCCAAGGTTGTTCCCAGGTCGTGTCGGAATTTTTCTTGTCGGTGGCAACCACTTCGAAATTCTCGGTCATTTTGGGTAATCCCTGGAATTCGAACCCGAGCAAAGACGGTTTCAGCACTTCTTTTCCGTCAGATGAAAATCGGTACATGGGTTCGCCTTTATCGCTCAATTCGAACACCAATTCGTTGTTTTTTCCGGGCGAACTCACTTTGTACAACGTCGTCGAGGAACACGACCAAAGCAATGACAAGGCCAGAAAGCCGCTTATTGAGGTAAGTTTTTTCATTGGATTTCGTTGAGTTTGGCGATGGCTTTGTCGGTTTGGAGCGATACGAAATAGTAGAAAGCCTGATCCAGTTTTCTTTGGATGCCCGAATTGTTGGCATATTGCTCGCGCAGGTCGAAAAGTCGGCTGATTTCCGAAAAAGCCACGGGAGCATTCTGTACGCCGGCAAAACTGCGGATCTTTTCCACGTAAGTATAGCCGAATTCATCGGTCGGTTCGATCATCGTGCCTTCGCCAAAGTCGTTCCAGGTGATAAGCTGGATCGCGTCGATATTGGCGTTAGCCGACATTTGCAAAGTCTGGTCGAAAGTCGCGCCGTTGTTGTGCGGAATCGTCCAACCTATGATGTTTCCGGCGCCGCCTTCCACATAAAAATCATGGAATCCGGGGTAAGCGCTACCAAAGGCCACGTCGAGGTTCGCGACATTGTTGTTGTAGAAGTTCTGCAAATTGGCGTTGTTCTCGTAAACCCAAGCGTATTCGCCCGAAGCGTTATTTCCGGCATCACCAGATTCGTTCCAAAGCGTCAAAAACGTCGGTTTCGGACTCAGGTTCTGGAAAGCGTCCGTCCAACCCGTTTCGGTTTGTATCGTGATCGGCCCGAAGTTCAGAAGCAAAGGTTTTCCGTTCACTTTGATATAATTGGTATCCGAAAAACAATTCGTCTGCAAATAAGCCAGATCCATTCTCGCCGCGGCAGTAACCGATGGCGCGAGTCCAGCGTTCACGATGTCTGCCAAAAATCGGTCTTCATAAACAATCGCGTATTCAAGCCCGACTTTGTCCAGCATGGCAATGAGTTGTTCGGTGTTTTCTTTGATCAGACGGAAATCGTTGAGGTTGTAAGTGCCGTACCAATCGATGAGAATGCCGTCGACTCCGGCGTATTTCATCATGAGCAGATGGTTTTCGATAACCTGTTTGTCGCCCGAATGGTAAGGCCCGATTTTCGGATAATAATGGGAAGCGATCTGGCGCTTTCCGTTGGTGATGATGTCGGGATTCTTGTTGGACATTGTCCAGTGATAACCCCACGAGCCGTTGCTGGCCTTGGTTTCGAACCACGGCATATAGTGCACGTAAATCTTTTTGTTGTTGGTTTTGGACACGGCCACGGGAGCGAGCGTCTCGAATTCGTCGGCAGGTTTTTCGGAATCGGAACTGCATCCGAAAGCGAACATTCCCACGAGCAACGTTAGGGCAAACAATTTTTTCTTCATGTCATTTGGGCTTAAAAAATGGCCTCCCGAACTAACCAAACGGGAGGCCGGAAAATCAATATCAGTAACCCGGATTCTGTACCAGGTTGGTATTCGTACTTAAAACGTTGGCCGGAATAGGGAAGATCGCGCGGTAAGGCTCGGTCGCTCCTTTTTCCCACCAAGGCTGGAAGAATGTGCCAAAGCGGATGTTGTCTGTACGGCGACGTCCTTCAAAAGTGAATTCCCTCAAAAGTTCCTTGTCGATGAAATCAAGGTCGATCGTCGTTGGCGTGTCAAGTCCGGCGCGGGTTCTGATCTGTTGCACGAAAGGCGCGGCAAGGTCTGGCGAGCCCATTCTCACGTAACATTCGGCCTGCATCATCAGGATTTCGGCATATCGGATAACCACCAGATCGTGATCGCGTTCCCACGTTTCTCCGGCTTTGTCCTCGTATTTGTCGAGTCTTACGCCTTCGTTCTGTTTGGCATCGGTAAAGTTGACGATTTCCTCGGTGTAATTCAAAGGAAGTCCCGAATCCATTACGATTACAGAGTTCGTGGCAAGGCTTATCTGTTCGCCCGCGAGCATACATTTCTTGCGTCGGTCCAAATCGTCAAAGCTCGAGTAAACGCCCGGTTGCGCGCACATTCCGTTGCCCGACCAAGGATAATCGCCAGTGGCCGAAAGCGTGAATCGGTGCAGATAATGCTTGCTCATCGACGACATATAGTTTCCGACGGTTCCGGCCGTGTGATCGTAAGGAATCGCGAAAATGAGTTCTGGGGAATTCTGGTTTTCGGTGACGAAGTTTCCGAAGAAATCGGCATTCAAAGAATATCCGGACACATTCTGGCACATATCCAGACAATCCTGCCAACGCGGAACGCCCACGAAAGCCTGAGAGTTCAGGTACAAACGCGCCAACATCGAGTAAACCACATTTTTGGTGAATTTCGAGTAAACCACGCCAGATTGCAAGTACGGCAAAGCGTTCAACCATTCCGATTCCACGAAATCGTAAACCTGTTGACGAGTCGAATTCGTAGGCAAACCGACATCCTCAAAGTTGGTCACGATAGGCACGTTTCCGAACCAATCGAGCAAATTGTAGTAATAATAAGCGCGGATGGCCTTCAATTCGGCGTAAATAGGCGCTTTGGCCTCGTCGCTCAAACTCGATTTGTCCACTTGATAGATGATCGAATTGATCTTCGCGATTCCGGTGTAGGCGTAACGCCAGGCCGACAAAAGCAAACTGTTCTGTGGCGTCCATTGGTGGCGCTGCAACTGTTGGTATTGGCCGCCGTCGAACCAATCGGTTCCTCGCGTTGGAATCGTGGCTTCGTCCGAAGTACATTCCGTGAGGAAAAACACATATTCACAGCTCGGGTAAGAAATCGTGATGCCGTCGTTGAAGCCGCGAAGCGACGAATAAGCACCGCCCACCAAAGCCTGTATCTCGGCCGGCGTCTGACCGAAATTCCCGTCTTCTACGCGGTCGTAAAGATCTTCGTCGAGGTCGGTACAAGAGTAGTTGAAAAGCAGGCAAACAAATAGTGTTGCCATTATCCTTTTTTTCATGAGTTCTCTTTTTTAGCAATTATTTGTTGAGTGAAAAGTTCACGCCGAAAGAAATCGTGCGCGGACGCGGATAGTTGTTGAAACGGTCGATGCCAGGCGTGGCGAGTCCGGTGTTGTCTATTTCCGGATCGGTGCCTTTGTAGCCCGTGAGCACGAACAGGTTTTCGCCCATCACGTAAAGTCTCAGGCGGTAATCGTTCGTCTTGAATGGCACATTATACCCCAAAGTCGCGTTCTGAAGACGGAAGAAACTCGCGTCCTGAACCCAATAGCTCGAAAACGTCGGAGCCGATGTGATGCTGCTTCCCACGAATTCGTCGGGAATGTTGTAATTCGGCATTCTGTTAGGATCGTAAAGCATCATATTGGTCGCGTTCAGCACTTTTTGTCCGAACATCCCGTAACCCGAAACCGAAAGGTCGAAGTTTTTGTACGATGCATTGAATCCTATACCAAGCGTAAAGTCTGGTTGCACGTCTCCAATGGCTTTTTTATCGGCAGACAAAATATATTGTCCGTTCTCATCAAATCCCTGAAATTCGTAACCCCAGAATTGTCCCACAGGATAACCTTCTGCAATGATTTGCGAAAACTGGTTCGACATGCCCGCAAGTCCGTGAAGCGAACCACTGTTGATCACGTCGGTCTCGTAAATGTCGTTGGACAATTTCTCGATTTTCTGCTTGTTTTTGGCGAATACGACATTAGCGTCGAACGTGAAATCGCCTTCTTTATCGGCTTTGATGATGTTTGCGTTCAAAGTCACCTCAAGCCCTTTGTTAGACAAAGTTCCCACGTTGGCAAGCATCGTTCCTACCAAATACGGCGGTTGCGGCACTTCGTAAGTGTAAAGCAAGTCTTCGGTTTTCTTGTCGTAATATTCGATCGTTCCCGTAATTCGTTTGAACAACGAGAAGTCAAGCCCAAAATTGATCGTCTTAGTCTGTTCCCATTTGAGGTCTGGGTTTGGATTCTGCGTAGGCGAGTAGGCCAAACTCCAGTTTCCGGTCGCGGGATCGTAATAACTGTCGTTTCCGACGCCAAGAATCGAAAGCGAACGGTATTCGCCGATTCCGTCCTGGTTTCCGGTAACGCCGCAGCCAACGCGCAATTTAAGGTCGCTCAACACGTCTTTTGTTTCAGACATGAAATCTTCGTTAGACACTTTCCAGGCCGCCGAGGCAGAAGGAAACCAACCCCATTTGTGGTTTGCCGCAAAGCGGCTCGAACCGTCGCGACGCATGGTTCCGGTGATGAAATATTTGTCGTTGAAAGAGTAGTTCGCGCGTCCGAAGAAAGAAACCAGACGCGATTTCCCTTTATAGG
>JBCNQO010000211.1:0-4677 GCA_039592825.1 Flavobacterium sp. | reverse complement strand
TTTGCTACACCTCATTGTGCGAGATTGTTGGTTCCAAAACACAGACCTACAAGGTTTTGGAAACCTTGCAGGTCAAACAAGCTGCTAACACCGTATTAACAAACTTTCTGCGTAAATTTGCGATCTAAATCCAGACGACATGAATACCGTTCTCGAATCTGCCGCGCCCGTTGGTAAGCCAAAATGGCTCAAGGTGAAATTGCCTATCGGCCAAAAATACACCGAACTGCGCGGACTCGTCGACAAATACAAACTCAACACGATCTGTACTTCAGGTAGTTGCCCGAATATGGGCGAATGTTGGGGCGAAGGAACGGCGACGTTCATGATTCTGGGCAACGTGTGTACGCGCTCTTGCGGATTCTGTGGCGTAAAGACCGGTCGTCCGGAAACGGTAGATTGGGACGAGCCCGAAAAAGTGGCGCGTTCGATCAAACTCATGAAGATCAAGCACGCGGTCGTGACTTCGGTAGACCGCGACGACTTGAAAGATATGGGATCGATCATTTGGTATGAGACGGTGAAAGCCATCCGAAGAATGAATCCCGAAACGACTCTGGAGACGCTTATTCCAGACTTCCAGATGAACGAGCGCAACCTCGACAGAATCGTGGCGGCCGATCCCGAAGTGGTTTCCCACAACATGGAAACCGTTCGCAGATTGACCCGCGAAGTGCGCATCCAGGCCAAATACGAAAGAAGCCTCGAGGTCTTGAAATACCTCAAGGAAAAAGGCATCCGACGCACTAAATCTGGTATTATGCTTGGTTTAGGAGAAACCGAAGAAGAAGTGATCCAAACCATGCGCGACCTTAGAGATGCCAATGTTGACGTGGTTACGATCGGTCAATATCTGCAACCTTCCAAAAAACACTTGCCCGTAAAAGAGTTCATCACGCCGGAACAGTTCAAGAAATATGAGGAAATCGGCAAAGAAATGGGCTTCCGTCACGTGGAAAGTGGCGCTTTGGTGAGAAGTTCTTATCACGCGCAAAAACATATTCTTTAATTGGTACAAGGTTCAGGGTTCGAGGTGCAAGGTCGCCTAACCCTGAACCTTGCGCCTTTCACCCTGAACCTTAGTGAAAATACGAGTTGCCATCAACGGTTTTGGCCGTATAGGAAGAAATCTTTTCCGCTTGCTTCTGGATCATGAACAAATTGAGGTGGTCGCCATAAACGACATTGCCGACAATCGCACGATGGCGCATCTCACCAAGTACGATTCGATCCACGGGATTTTGGGTGCCGACGTTTCTTTTGACGAAGATGGAATTCTCGTCGGCGGGAAACATTTCGCGTTTTTGCACGAGCGCGAAGTCAAAAACATCGATTGGACGCGATTCGATGTGGATGTCGTTATAGAATCCACGGGGAAATTCAAGACGTTCGACGAAATCAATCAACATATTCTTTCTGGAGCGAAAAAGATGATTTTGTCCGCGCCAAGCGAAGTCGACCAAATCAAGACCGTCGTTTTGGGAGTGAATGATTTTATTCTGGACGGATCGGAAAACATCGTCTCGAACGCAAGTTGTACAACCAACAACGCGGCTCCGATGATAAAAGTGATAGACGAACTTTGTGGTATCGAACACGCTTACATCACGACTGTCCATTCCTACACAACCGACCAAAGCCTGCACGATCAACCGCACAAGGATTTGAGACGGGCGAGAGGCGCGGCACAATCGATTGTCCCAACGACTACCGGAGCGGCCAAAGCTTTGACCAAGATTTTCCCCGAAATGGACGGGAAGATCGGCGGTGGCGGCATTCGCGTTCCGGTGCCAGATGGTTCACTTACCGACATTACGTGTTACGTTCGCAAGGAAGTTTCGATAGACGAGATCAACGAGGCTTTCCGCAATGCGGCTTCGGGCGAACTCAAAGGGATTTTGGCTTATACCGAAGATCCGATCGTTTCTGTAGACATTCTAGGCAACAAAAATTCTTGTCTTTTCGACTCGCAACTTACGTCCGTTATTGGCAAAATGGTCAAAGTCGTGGGTTGGTATGATAACGAAATCGGATATTCTGCGCGTCTTGTCGACCTTATTTCCCTAATTCGGAAATAATTATCTAATTTTAGCGTCCCTAAACCCGAACAGGCAAGCAACATGAGGAAATTGCTCATCATAATGTTCTTGGTGACGACGTGCGCCTTTTCCCAAACTACGCCGGCCGACAGTTCGCAATATTACCTCGAACTCGCCCAGTTCAACAAGCGCATCAACAACTACCGCAATTCACTCGACAATACCCAAAAAGCCATCGATTACGCCAAGCGGACGAAAAACATTGCGGCCGAAGCTAGCGCCTCATTGTCTCTGGCCAATCTTTACATAGAGATCAAGAAGTTCAACGACGCGATAGAAGTCCTGAACCGGTCGATCGCGCTTTTCAATACGTTAAAGCCGTCTGCAGAACAAGCTTATGCCTATTACAACCTCGGGCTTTGTTACATGGAAAAGGAGAATTACGCTCAGGCGGAAACCACTTTCGACAAGGCACAGACGATTTATCAGGCGTTGAAAATCCCAGATGCCATCGAACTTCTTAACCTTCAGAAAGGGATTTTGTATCGGATGAAAGGCAAAAACGAACAGGCGGACGATATTTTCAGCCTTATCGTTTCCAAACAGGATTCCGAAGACACTTACAAGATCAAGGCCGACGCTTTGTACCATTTAGGACAGATTGAACTCGGCAGGAATCGCAACAATCTGGCACTGAATTACCTGAATCGCGCGCTTTTACTCAATAAACAGTACAAGAACCAGGAACTTCAGGCGAGTCTTTACATCGCTTTGAGTCAGGCGTATGAGAAGATTTCAGACATCAAGACTTCTCATATTTACCTCAAAAAACACTTGGCGCTCAAAGACAGTATCGCGAGTATCAGCGCTTCGAAACTGGGAGCCGAAGACTACAATAAGTTCAAGGAAGGCGAACGTCTGAAAATGATCGACCAGCTCGACAAGGAAAATAAGGTGCAGGAAAAGAACGGGAAATTCGCCAAGCTGATCTCGATTCTGGCCATTGCTTTGATCTCGATTTTATCGCTTCTGAGTTTGTCGCTTTACAAGAACAACATCATCCGGAACCAGTCGAACGTGCTTTTGAAGGAAAAGAACAGCGAACTCCAGATTGCCAAAGACAGAGCCGAAAAGGCGTCGAAAGCCAGAGCCGAATTCCTGTCGACGGTAAGCCACGAGCTTCGTACACCTTTGAACGCGATCAACGGGATCACGCATTTGCTCATTCATGAGAATCCGAAGAAATCACAGCTGAATTACCTTACTTCGCTTCAGTTTTCAGGTAATTACCTGCTCACTTTCATCAACGAGATTCTCGAATTCAACCGCATCGAGTCGAGCAATGTCGTGGCCGAACACATCAATTTCAACCTAAAACTGCTGCTCGAAAACATCCAGAATTCGTTAAAGGAACTCGCGGCGACAAACAATAACAAGTATACGATCGAGATTGACGAGCGCATTCCCGACGTGCTTATTGGCGATCCTACGAAATTGTCGCAGATTTTCATGAATCTGATAAATAATGCCCTGAAATTCACCCAGAACGGACAGGTGAAAGTCGTTGCCCAATTGCTTTCGAATGAAGATGAGATGGCGAAAATCCACTTCAAGATTATCGATACCGGAATCGGGATTCCAGAGGATAAACAGGAAGCGATTTTCGACAGTTTTTCCCAAGGGTCGATAGAGATCAACCGCAAATACGGCGGCACCGGACTCGGTTTGAACATCGTGAAGAAGCTCATCGACATTTTGGGTGGGGAGATTTCGCTTCAGAGTAAAATAGGGCAAGGCTCTACTTTTTCGTTCGATCTCGACTTTAAGATAAGCTCGGGTCAGGTCGTGGAGCAAGATGAGGATTACGACGAAAATGTGTTCGTGAACAAGAAAGTACTGTTGATTGAAGACAACAAGATCAACCAGATGATCACGGCCAAAATGCTCGAGAAAAAACAGATGTTGGTAGAGATTATCGACAATGGCGAAGATGCGATCGAGGCCGTGAAAAACAACTATTATGATCTGGTTTTGATGGACGTTCACTTGCCGGGGATCAACGGAACGATTGCAACCCAAACCATAAGGACTTTCGATCAGCATACGAGAATCATTGCGCTTACGGCGATTTCGTTAAATGAGAACCGCGAGATGCTTTTGTCTTATGGGATGAATGATGTGGTGACCAAGCCTTTTGATCCGAATGTTTTTTATCGGGTTATTGCACAGACGATTGCTTGATTTTTTCTGGAAAGGTTTAACAATTTTTACAGATTTTTACTTCGTACAATTCGAGCGAAGCTCTCGGGTCTGTAATTAGGGAATTCGCGAAATTTTTACCTTGCCCAGACCTAACAAATCTTCGAGATTTGTTAGGTCTCGCGCGAAACCTTGATATTCGAAACCTCAGATCGTCGAAAACCCAAATCCGCGAACCTCAAGTCCAAGAATCCACAAAACCAAAAATCCAAGAAAGCGCGCTAAAGAGGAAGTCTGTCGAAAAACACAAATTAAAACCCTCAAGAACCCTTTTCCACAAAAGCCTTAATCAAAGCCCGAACTTTCGGCTCAGCCTTCGCCGCGGCCTGCAAAACTTCCTCGTGGTTCACCTCGGCAATCGAATCCTCGTGCCCGATAT
>JBCNQO010000210.1:0-4677 GCA_039592825.1 Flavobacterium sp. | reverse complement strand
CGTCGGCAAAAGACAAAACGTCGCTACCGTCGTGCGTCGCGATAATGCACGAAATGTTCTTTTCGCGAAAGTATCGGAACAAATTACGCTTCAACGTACTCGCCCTGAAAGCATCGATCTGGCTGAAAGGTTCGTCCAACAAAAGTAATTCGGGTTCCACGGCCAAAGCTTTGGCAAGCGCGACCCTTTGCTGTTGTCCGCCACTCAGGAATTTCGCCTTCACATTCGCATATTCGGTCATTTCGACCATTTCTAGAAGTTCGGCGATGCGTTGCTGTTTTTTGTCTTTGTAGATGTTTGACAAGTAATTGCCCACGTTTTCGGCCACGGTCGTAAAAGGCATAAGCCCAAAATCCTGAGCCAGATATTTGAACCTGTCGTCACCTGGAATCAAATTGAACTTCGGACCTAAAATCGCAGTTTCGTCATAAACGATTTCACCCGAATCGAGGTCATATTGCCCGTAAAGCAACTTGAGCAACGTACTTTTTCCGCAACCGCTTTCGCCAATTAGCGCCATCTGTTTGCCTTTTTCAAGCGAGAAAGTGATGTTGTCTATGGTTTTGTCCGATCCGTAAGAAAAAGAAATGTCGCGTACTTCAAGCATGGCGCAAAAATAAGCAATCAGGTTTGGGAAACCCATAAAAAAAGCAAGAGCGTCATCGTGAGAAAACGCTCTTGCCAACCTAACCAATAAATAAACAAACTAATGTTCTTGTGAGAAAGCCACATCTAAAAAGGTGTGGAGCAATAATCACACTACAAAGATAGGTCGGGTTTTGCTAAAAGAAATTCAATCATCTGTTAACTTTAATGCAAAATTTTCATTAACAGATTCTATTTCGACCCCAAAATCGCGGTTTATCCCAATTTCAAACGTTTTAGTGAAAAACCGTCCGAAATCTATTATTGCTTCATTAAGAAACGTCTAATCGGAAAAACCGTACAAATTAGAATTTGGCTTGTTTCAAATAGTCTTTGTACTTCACCGTATCAACTTTCGCCCCAAGATCGTGAAGCAAACTGTAAAGCCCGAAAAACGTGCGGTTGATATACAAAAAATGCTTCGAACCACGATTCCCGTTCATCTTGCGAAGTTGCGTGTCTTTAGAGAATTCTTCTCCCATCGCCGCCAATCGTCCAAAGAATTCCTCGTTCGAGAAATCGAATTCGTCGTGGCGATACGGCATTGTAGAAACATTCAGCAATTCCTTGAAAAGCTTGATCAGATAAGCCTTTTCAGACGGTTTGTCGTCTTCGCGCAAAATCTCTAGCTCAAACAACTTAGCCTCGAATTCCTTCGGATTGTCGAAAATCTCGGGGCTTATCAACTCAAAATAAGGGTCGTAAAAATCCTCGGGAACCTGTTTCACGCAACCAAAGTCAATCGCGATGAGGTTGGCGTCTTTGTCCACCAGAAAATTCCCTGGATGCGGATCTGCGTGAACCGCCTTTAGCCCGTGCATCTGGAACATGTAAAAATCCCACATCGCCTGACCCAATTTGTCGGCTTTGGCCTGATCTGTGTTTTTAGATGCGAATTCCGAAATGTGTTCGCCCGTCATCCAGTCCATCGTCAAAATCTTGTCGGTAGACCAATCCGGATAATACTCTGGGAAACGCAAATTCGGGATCATCGCACAAGCGCTCGCGATTTCCTTGCCCTGACGCAACTCGTTCACGTAATCGGTTTCCTCAAAAAGCTTGTCCTCGACTTCCTTGAAGTACTTTTCGGAATCTTTGCCTTTGATGTTGAACATTCTTATCGCCACAGGTTTCACGATGGCCAAATCACTCGAAATGCTTTCGGCCACGCCCGGATATTGAATCTTCACCGCCAATTCCTTCCCATCTTTCTCGGCTTTGTGAACTTGACCGATACTCGCCGCATTCACGGAATCCGGAGTAAATTTATCAAACAATTCATCTGGAAATTTCCCGAAATATTTCTTGAAAGTCTTGCGTACCAAAGGCGCACTGAGCGGCGGAACCGAAAACTGCGAAAGCGAGAATTTCTCTACATAAGCCTGTGGCATGATGCTTTTGTCCATGCTCAACATTTGGGCAACTTTCAACGCGCTTCCTTTGAGGTTCTTGAGTCCGTCATAAATGTCTTCGGCGTTGTTCTCGTTGAGTTTGTCCTTTGTCAGTTTTGGGTTCACCATTTTTTCGCCGTAATAAGCGAGATAATTGCCACCAACCTTGATGCCCGTTTTCACGAGTTCGCTGGCGCGGCCAATTTTTCCTGTAGGGATTTTATCGAGTGTTTTCATAGTGCTTTAGGGCTTTAAGCTTTAGGCAATAAGCTGTTGTGCCGGAAAATTGATCCGGATTTTTGTCTTTTTTTGGGCGTGCCGGCGGCTGTTTTTCAGAAGGCAATTGCAGTTATGGCAGCAGTTTTTGGCTCCTCGACTGCGCTCGGAGCCGCCGTCAGGCTGAACGGCACTCGCTTTTGCCCAGCTTTTCGGGCTGGTCAAAGAGCTTAGACAAAGCCGTCATCCTTCACGCAATCGGTTACTACAACCTTAATTCTTCCAAAGGAACTTTCCTAGATCGATCAAATTCTCGAGCGGCTTCGTATCGAGCAAACTCGTAACGGTCGTCACCGATTTCTCGATGATGATGTCGGTTTTCTCGAAACCTTTAGAAGTATCGTCCAGCCAGTATTTCAGGATGAACAGGAATTGCACCCACGCGCCTTCGCCCAAAACCGGTTCGGTCAAATCCCGAACTTTGCGGTATTTCTCTGGGTTGTGCGTCTTGAGCAATTCTTCCACAAAATCCTTGAAGCGATTCCGGAACTGTTTCAAGTCGGCCAAATTCTTCAAACCTTGCTTGTTGTCGCGCAAAGACCACGCAACATAAGTGCGGTTCAAGGTCAATATCTCAAAAATCGTGTAGTACAAAGTGAGCAGTTTGTCCTTCTCTGAATAAGCCTGATACTCGGCAGACTGCGCCATGATCGCCTCGGCATTCTCAAAGAACTTCACCCAAATCTGCTGACGGATCGATCCCATCGAATTGAAAAACTGGTAAAACTGCGTTTCCTCGATCGCGCTGCGTTTGCAAAAAAGGTAAACGTTGGCCGGTTCGGCGTTGTGCTCGAGCACGTCGTTCATATAGAGCTCGATGATCTTGTCGTCGTCGATCTGCTCTTTTTTAGGCTGGGATTTCTTTGCTGTGGCCATAATTTCACGCTTTGTTGACTCAAAGATAAAACGACACGACTTCACTGATTTGCAAAACGTTGTTAATGTTCGTTCAAAAAAAATGAAAGCGGGAACGCAAATTCCAAATCCCTCCCGAAGCTTCGGGACCAAATTCCAAAAGCCTATCGAAGCGTAGTGAAACCAATCTTGATATCGAGAAATCGGAAAAAATAATTTGAATAAGATCTTCAGAGAGAAGTGGTGTTTTAGATCGGAAGAAAGTTTAACAATTATTACAGATTTTCTGTAACCAACTCATCTCGCAATTTTGTAGGGAGACAATCGCCCTTTCCCTGAAGGTAAGATCGGCATTTCCAAAATACGGTCGTTACAGACCCGAGAGCGTAGCTCGAACTGTACGAAGTAAAAACACGTACTTTTTGTTAAAAGTCAGAAACCAAAATTTCTCCCAAAGCTTCAGGTTTAAATTCCGAGCTCCAAATTCCTCCCGAAACTTCGGGACCAAAATCTGTAATCAGTTAATCTTTAAATCTAAAATCAAAAATCTAAAAAAAACAAACCCCGGGTGCATTACGCCCAGGGTTCTGACTAAACAAAATAAATCTTTTAACTCAATTTCTAATTTATTTTGCGAACGACGTGCGTTCCAACGTTTAGTGTATCGGTAAAAAATTGGCGTTTTAGAACATTCCGCCGCCTTGTTTGGTATTGTCGTCTCTTTGTTTGCGCTCCATTTCCCGGTTTTTTCCGCCTCCGAACATATAATTCAGTCCCACGTAAAGCGACTGGCTTTCCCACTTGAACTGACCGGTTTGCGCATACGGATAGCGTTGGTCGAAAGCGAACCTTTGCGTGTTGAAAACGTCGTTCCAGCGCAGGCTTACCGTGGCTTTTCCGTCGAGTAGCGAATATCTCGCGCCCATGTCGGCTTTCCACATTTCGCGGGCGTTCATCTGCACGCCGTCCACTGCGCTTCTGTAGAAGCCAAAAACCAGGAAACTCAAATTCTTGGTCGCCTTGAAATTGCTGTTCATTCTCGCGTTCAAAGCCGATGCGGTGATTTTTCGGTTGATGAACTCGTACTCGTTAGTATCGGCATTCATTCTCGAAACCAGTCCTTGTTGGTTGATGCTCGAAAAATCGATCGCGGGCTGAACATCCCACCAGCGCGTAATCTTGTAATTGGCCGAAACCTCGAATCCAAACGCCGTATTGTCGTCAAAATTGCGGTACGACATGATTTGTTTGTCGTCGTCAACAGGATCGGGATAAAGGATGCGGTTGATCTCGTCCTGGATGTTACGCACAAAAATCCCGCCAGTAATAGAGCCTTTCTCGAGTTTTCTCGTGTAATTGATCTCGACCGAATTCGTGAACTGAGGATCGAGCTCCGGATTTCCCACAGAAGTCACTAGCGGCGTAGAGAATTCGCGAATAGGGCTCGTCTGGTCAAGTCCGGGACGATCCACGCGTCGGCTGTAACTCATCTGGAACATGTTCTTTTCGC
>JBCNQO010000021.1:0-9641 GCA_039592825.1 Flavobacterium sp. | reverse complement strand
CGTGGTCTCGTTGAAGATTTGCCCAAATGTCGCATTTCCGGCAGCGTCAAGCGTAATCGTTTGGTTTGTTCCCGGAGGCGTAACCGAATAAGTCACAATCGCGTTCGGAGTTCCCGTAAAAGCGACCGAAGCGAATTCGCCCGCGCAAATCGTTTGGTCGGCAGCGATCGAAACCGTTGGAAGTGGCTCAACGGTAATGGTCACCGTTCCTGCAATCGGTTGGCTACATCCCGGAGTTCCCGTCGTGGCCGCGCTCACCAAAGTGAAGACGGTCGTTGCCGAAAACGCTTGAGTGATTGTGGCGATTCCGGTTGTCGCGTCAAGCGCGATGGTTTGCGTTCCGCCAGGCGTTACAGTATAAGTGATGATAGCACCTGGAGTTCCCGTAAATGTGATTGTAGCATTATCGCCAGGACAAACCGTAGCATCGGCCGAAATTGTAGCCGTCGGCGCAGGAACAACAGTTATCGTTACCGATCCCGTAATGGGCTGCGAACAGGCAGGCGTCCCGGCAGTTGTTGCGCTTACCAGAACATAAGTCGTCGTTGTGGTATAAACTTGTGTGATGCTCGCACTTCCTGAAGCATCAAGCGTAATCTGTTGGTTCGGACCGGCGTTTACCGTATAAGTCACGACAGCATTCGGCGTTCCCGTAAAAGTGATCGTGGCACTTTCGCCCGGACAGATCGTTTCATCTGAAGCGATGGTAACCGTTGGCGGTGGTACGACAGTAATGGTAACAGTTCCCGTTACTGGTTGCGTACACGCCGGTGTTCCGCCAGAAGTCACGTCCACCAAAGCGAAAACAGTCGTAACCGTATAAGTGTTCGTGATAGTCGCTGTTCCCGAAGCGTTCAGCACGATTGTTTGAAGCGCGCCTCCATTTATCGTATAGTGAACCGTCGCATTCGGAGTTCCCGTAAAAGTAACCGTTGCGCTGTCGCCAGGACAGATTGTAGCGTCAGCAGCGATTGTTACTGTTGGAGGCGGCACAACCGTGATCGTAATCGTTCCCGTGGCAGGTTGCGTACAAGATGGCGTTCCCGCTGTGGTCACACTCACCAAAGTGTAAACTGTAGTCGCTGTATAGGTTTGGGTGATGGATGCAGTTCCGGAAGCATCAAGTGTGATGGTTTGGTTCGATCCGCCATTAACTGTATAAGTTACCGTTGCATTCGAAGTGCCCGTAAAAGTCACAGTGGCTTGTTGTCCGGAACAAACGGTTTGATCTGCCGTGATAGTCGCGGTAGGAATCGGAATAACGGTTATGGTAACTGTTCCTGAAATGGGTTGGACGCAGGAAGTCGGGCCACTTGCAGAAATGGACACCAACGTAAACACGGTCGTAGCAGTGTAAGTACCGGTAATCGACGCCGTTCCAGCAGCATTCAGCACGATAGTGAGATTCGGACCTCCATTTATCGTATAAGTGACCGTAGCGTTAGGCGTTCCCGTAAAAGTTACCGTGGCCGATTGACCCGAACAGATTGTCTGATCGGCAGCGATAGTAACCGTCGGCGGTTGAATTACCGTAATCGTGACCGAACCGGTTTGAGGTTGGCTGCAACTCGGCGTTCCACCAGTCGATGCGCTCACCAAAGTGAATGTAGTCGTGGCGTTGAAAACCTGAGTGAGCTGGAAAAGTCCTGAACCGTCCAAAGTAACTGTTTGTGGCGCTCCACCGTTTACCGTGTAAGTCACGACAGCGAAAGGCGTGCCACTAAAGGTTACTGTAGCCTGTTGTCCGGCGCAGACCGTCTGATTCGAGAAAATATTTACTGTAGGAGGCGGAACGACGGTAATCACGACAGAACCCGAAGCCGGTCCCGTACAACTTGGCGTGCCACCAGAAGCGACACTCACGAGTGAAAAAGTCGTGGTAGTCGTGTAAGTATTCGTGATCGAAGCTGTGCCCGATGCATTTAAGGTGATCGTCTGATTCGGACCGCCGTTGACGGTATAAGTTACCGTAGCGTTAGCCGTTCCCGTAAAGTTCACTGTAGCGCTTTGTCCCGGACAAATGGTCTGGCTCGCGGTAATAGCGACAGACGGAAGCGGTAGCACAGTAATCACAACCGTTCCAAAAACGTTCTGCGTACAAGAAGTTGTTCCACCGGTAGTTACGCTAACCAGAGAGTAAGTCGTAGTCGCGGTGTAATTTTGGGTAAACGATGCGGTACCGGCGGCGTTCAGCACAATGCTGGCCGGCGTACTTCCGTTGATCGTATAGTTTACCGTAGCGTTCGGAGTACCCGTAAAAGTTACGGTAGCACTGCCGCCAGGGCAGACACTTTGAGAAGTCGCGATTGTCGCGGTCGGCGCCTGAACGATCGTGATTATGACCGAACCCGCCAAAGGTTGCGAACATCCCGGAGTTCCCGACGAAGTGATACTCACCAGGCTTATTGTCGTATTTACGGCATAAGTACCGGTTATAGTGGCCGTTCCCGAAGCATTGAGCGTAACGGTTTGGTTCGGACCGCCATTTACCGTGTAAGTCACCGTGGCATTGGGCGTTCCCGTTATGATCACCGTGGCCGCCTGCCCAACGCATACGCTTTGGTTAGACGCAATTGTCGCGGTAGGCAAAGGCAAAACCGTAACGGTGATCGAACTGTTAAGTGTCTGCGAACAGGTATTCGTACCCGTAGCAGTAACACTCACCAGATTGTAAACCGTGGTGGCTGTATAAGTTTGGGTAATCGTGGCCGTACCCGAGGCATTTAAGGAAATCGTCTGGTTAGCTCCTCCGTTAACATTGTAAGTCACCACAGCATTCGGCGTTCCCGTAAAAGTGACTGTAGCAGATTGCCCGGAGCAGATTGTCGTATTGGCCGCGATTGAAGCCGTTGGAAGCGGCAAAACGGTAATGGTAACCGTAGCGTCGTCTTGCGGACACTGCGTCGCACCCACATTGTATGTAAACACATAAGGACTTCCCGCAAGCGTAAGTCCCGAAAGGTTCAAAGTCCCCAAATGTCCGTTGGTCGTAGGGAATGGACCTGTCCATGTGCCGCCCGTGTTGGGTGAGTTACCCAGCAACGAGAAAAGGTTCAGCGGCGGCGCAGTCGTGGTTTGGTTCTGACAGATCTGATACGTTCCGTCCGATCCCGCATTGTTAGGACTGATCAGGTTTACCGTAACCTCGAGCCTGTTCGCGCTTTCGCAAGGCGGATCGACAGAAGTCGCATAATAAGTGCCGCCGTTCACCAAAGGCGTATTCGGAGGCAAGACCAAAACCGAAGTCGGCGTAGCATACCAGTTGTAGCCCGATCCATTTGGCGTCAGGTTGGCAACCGTTGGAGGACTTCCGGCAAGGTTACAGAAAGTCTGGACCGCCGGACCCGTAGGCACCGGAACCACACCAATGTTCACCAAAACCGAAAAACGCGAAGTCTCGCAACCCGTGTCCGGATTCGTCTGACTCGCGTAATAGAACGTATTGTCGTTGAGAATTGTAGTAGGCGCCAAAGCCGTTCCGCCAGTAGGAGTCGGGTACCATTGGATGTTATTTCCCGTAGCTTGCAGGTTGGCAATGGTCGCGTTAGCCGGATTGTCCACACAAACGCCCTGGAAGTTCAATCCTGTAGGCTTGGTGTAGATCACGACATTTACGCTGGGGCGAGGCGAACACGTATTGGCCGTATTGCTGGCGTAATAAGTTTGACCGTTTACGAGATCTGTTCCCGCCGGAAGCGCTGTTCCACCACTTGGAGTCGTGTACCAAACCAATCCGCCGCCGGTATTCACAGCAGAAAGGCTTTCGATCGTAGGCGACTGCAGATCACAGAAAGACTGATTGGCATTGGAAACCGTCGGACATTGCGCCAATGCCGAATGCATCCCTGTCAAAAGGATCCAAAAAAGGAAAAAGTATGTTAGTTTAGCGCAAGTAGTCTTCCTCATAAGCAAAAGGACGGCTGTAAAATCCACATATTCCTACAGCATTTTCGCACAAAAGTACAAAATACCGCAAGCCGTTGACGCGAATTCCGCACAAACCTGAAAACAATCACATTCGCACGCAAAACGCATGTTAATATTAGCTTAAAATAAACAGCTGACTTTGTTCTTAAAATCAATGTTATGAACAAAGTCATCAACATAAAACAATTGAGGGATTTTTCGGTCGAGGGTCGATTCGGGGCAACACAAGTACCGGTTTTCACCGTGGGAAAATTACACAAAAATCAGATTCAATCGACTTTTATGTTCTTATCGGGAAAATTTTCGATGTTGTAGACAATCACGACATTTTTCTGATTGATATACAGCTGTTTACGCCCACCTTGCTTTTTTCGTTCAATGAGCGAAACCACGAAAGGCATGCCGTCGTCGTCTGTACAAGTGAACGGATAGATGATGTCGTCGTCTGTTTCCTTGATCTTTTCGTAGCTGATGATATCATACAACTGAACCTCTTGCGAATACACAACGATGCGACCTTTTTTGGTGTCGAGCGTAATCACGAGGTTCGACGGTTTCAGTTCGGACCACTTTCCCCAATCGCCTTTCGCATCGCGTTCCATCACGCTGAAACCCGTAGACAGGAATTTGAAAACCTTGCCCACATCGTCTTTCTTTCTCGTGTTGAGTTCCTGTGCATTCGCCGAAAAACATCCGATCAAAACCACAAAAAACAGCGCTATACCTAACTTTTTCATTTACTGAATATTAATCATTTCACGTTTCGCCGACTCAAATTCGGCCATCATGTCGGCCACGATCTGTGCCGCCGGTTTAATGTCGTGGATAAGCCCCGAAATCTGGCCTATCTCGAGCTCGCCTTCGTGCAAATCGCCTTCAAACATACCTTTTTTCGCCCTTGCACGACCAAGCAATGTCTTTAAATCGTCAATTGTGGGTGATTTAGTATACAGATTCACGACATCTTCGAAAAATTTATTTTTTATCAGACGGACTGGCGCAAGTTCTTTCAGCGTAAGATGCGTCTGACCTTCCTCGAGATCAACGATTGCCTGTTTGAAATCCTGATGCGCGGACGATTCCTCCGAAGCACAGAAACGACTTCCCACCTGAGCGGCGTCGGCACCCAAAACCATGGCCGCGAGCATGCCTTTCCCGGTAGCGATTCCACCGGCAGCGATCAACGGAATCGAGATTGTTTCCTTGACCATCGGAATAAGCGTAAAAGTCGTCGTTTCTTCGCGACCGTTGTGTCCCCCGGCTTCAAAACCTTCGGCTACGACCGCGTCCACGCCCGCTTCCTGAGCTTTCATGGCAAATTTGGAACTACTAACGACGTGCACGACCGTAAGTCCTTTTTCCTTTAGAAATGCCGTATACGTTTTCGGATTTCCAGCAGACGTAAAAACGATCTTCACGCCTTCTTCGACAATGATGTTGATGATTTCGTCCAGATTCGGATACAGCATGGGCACATTGACGCCAAACGGTTTATCGGTGGCCGCTTTGCATTTTTGGATGTGTTCGCGAAGCACTTCCGGATACATCGATCCGGCGCCAATAATTCCCAGTCCGCCGGCGTTGCTTACCGCGCTGGCCAGTCGCCAACCGCTGTTCCAGATCATTCCGGCCTGGACGATCGGGTATTTTATCTTGAAAAGTTCAGTAATTCGGTTCATTAACTTTTGATGAATTTTCCGGATTGTTTCGCGCCCGAAGCCTTAACGCTGTAAATGTAGATTCCAGATGTGAGTTTGCTGCAATCAAGGCTCGATTGAGTAGCGTTGATTTTCTTGGAAAGCACGAGTTGGCCAAGTTGGTTGTAAACCTCAAGTGTCGCGTCGGTTTGGTTCGCCACCGATAGATTGAGCGTATTTCCGACGGGATTCGGCCAAATGACGAAATTGTCCTTTTGGTTTTGGTTAACCGACAATGCGTTCTGCAAAGCCATACTGAAATCGGGAACGCCATAGCCTTTTTGGGCCGTTGGGTTCGCGAAAAGATCAGCCGACTGCTTCACGAAATCGACCACTTGCTGATTCGTAAGATTTGGTACCGCAGACCAGAAAGTCGCGATCATTCCGGCCATGATCGGGCTCGAGAATGAAGTGCCGTTTGCTGTCGTGATCGTTCCCGTGGTGCTCGAAACCGTCGCCGCTTGTCCGCGGGCGCACACGTCTGGTTTCACGCGACCATCAGTCGTTGGCCCGATAGAACTGAAAGACGCATAATTCTCTGTCGAGGTCACCGCGCCTACCGTAAGCACATTCGCGGCATCGGCTGGAACGCTTACGAAATTGTCGGTCTCGGAATTTCCATCATTTCCGGCAGAAACCACCACGACCATTCCCTTGGAAAAAGCCATGTCGGCACCTCTCGAAATGAACGCTTTCGTGCCGTTTCTCTCGGCATACGTATAACTGTAGGCAGCATTGTCGTAGGTTTTGTATCCCAAAGAAGTATTGATCACGTCTACGCCAAGACTGTCGGCCATTTCGGCTGCCTCGACCCAAAACGATTCCTCGACGGGATTTTCGTATTCGATCGCCTCGGTGATAAAAAGGTAGTATTGCGCATCTGGCGCGGTTCCCACAAGTTGGTTGTCCACATAACCGCCCATCGTGGAAAGCACAAGCGTTCCGTGGTTGTTTCTCGAGTAGATATTTTCGTTGCGATCTGGGAAATTGTAGCCGCCCAAAATGAGATTGTTGTCAAAAAGACGTTGGAAAGGCGTTGCTGTATCTACTCCGGGAAATCCTGCATCGAGCACGGCGATAATCTTGCCCGAACCCGTATAATCCTGTTGATGAAGCAAATGTCCGTTGAGCATCTGGATCTGGTTGGCCGAATTCCCATAGTTGAAATTCACGAGCGCCTCGAGCGTTTTTCCAGTGTTGTGATTCGGATTCTGAACCGTTGAACCTGTCTTTTTGTTCGACTTTTTATCGGTATTGGAATCCAGTGAATCGTCTGCAAAATCAATACTTGAAACGAACGACAGATTGGTGAGTGCGTTAATGTTGGCGGCGCTTCCGCGGACGTGCACGGCGTTTAACCATTTCGATTTGGCCAGGACCGAAACACCTGTGGAAGCCTCGACCTGGTCGATATAATCCTGAGTTACCGGAACGTCGGTTGCGTCGAGCGCGATATTCTGAGCCGTTCGCCTGTCTAGCGCACGCTGGCTGAGCATTCCCAATGGATTTTCGAGATACGACTGGACGTTTTGCTTATCGGCAAAATAAACCCACGCATCCTGTTGCGAAAAACACGTGAAACCCGAAAACAAAGCGACTGTGAAGAGCAGCTTTTTCATGTAGTTGGAAAGCCGTTTTATGGCCGAATCAAATATACGAATTGGATTCGCTTTTTGCCCAAAAGGTTGGAAATTCCAAAATCCGAAATAAAAATAATTGTTAAAATTTAGATCACAACTAACTGACAATCAACAATTTTTCAATCTTTTAATCTTTTAATCTTTTAATCCACTTGCACAATTCATTTTCCCGACACTATCTTTGCACTGCGTTCTAAGAAATCATTCTTATCCAGAAAGGACGAGGGAATTGACCCTTTGACTCCTTGGCAACCTGCTCAAAAGGTAAGGTGCCAACTTCAACCCTGAAAAGGGATAGATAAGTAGGAAATTGCATGTACTTCACATCGATATACAATGCTCTTCTGACTTATCGGGAGAGCATTTTTTTTTGCTCTTTCGGTAATCCTGCGTTAAGAAAGTTTTTTTAAGCCAAAACACAATTTTAAACTTAAAAAACACAAATCATGCAAGAGCAAACTTCCATCCTGAACTACATTCCAGTTGACGAATTGACCGGATCTATCGCAGTGCCAATCTACCAAACGTCGACATTCGTGCAAGACGCTCCGGGCGTTCACAAAGGCTTCGATTACGCCAGAAGCAACAATCCTACGAGAAAAGTCCTTGAAGATCTTATCGCCAAACTCGAAAATGGCACCAACGGCTACGCGTTCGCTTCAGGGCTTGCCGCCATCGACGCCGTAGTGAAACTGCTCAAAGCCGGTGACGAGATCATCGCCGTAGACGACATTTACGGTGGCGCCTTCAGACTCTTTACCCACGTTTATGAAAAATTCGGTATCACCGTAAAATACACCGATTCGACCGACGCCGCCAACGTTGCCGCGGCAGTGAGCGAAAAAACCGCGCTCATCTGGATCGAATCGCCAACCAACCCAACTTTGAAAATTTCTGATATCCGGGCGATTGCGAAGACCGCTAAACAACACGGCATTCTTCTTTGCGTCGACAACACGTTCGCTTCGCCCGTTTCTCAGAAGCCAATCGATTTGGGAGCCGACATCGTGGTTCACAGCGCCACAAAGTACATTTCGGGTCACTCTGACCTTATCGCCGGATTGGTCGTTACGGCCACTCAGGAATTGGGCGACCGAATCAAGTTCATCCAGAATGCTTCGGGTGCTATTCTTGGGCCATTCGATTCCTGGCTCGCCATTCGCGGTATCGAGACTTTGTCGCTAAGAATTCGTCAGCATGCCGAAAATGCACAGAAAATCGCAGAATTTCTGTTAGAAGAAAAATTGGTAAAAAACGTTTACTATCCAGGATTGGCCACTCATAAAAATTACGATATCGCCAAGACGCAACAGAAATACTTCGGTGGCGTGGTGACTTTTGATTTGGTTGTGGACGACAAAGAACTTGCCATCAAAATCGTGACAGCGACGAAATTGTTCAAGTTGGCCGAATCTTTGGGCGGCGTAAAATCACTCTTGTGTTTGCCGTGCGAAATGACCCACAAATCAATCCCGACCGAAAAGCGCTACCAAAGCGGCGTAACCGACAGCTTGATCAGATTGTCTGTTGGCCTGGAAGATGCCGATGACTTGATTTCCGATTTGAAACAAGCTTTCGCTGCGGCAACCGGATCTGTTACGAGCGGTAAAGCGGAGGTAGAAGTGACTTCGGCAGTTATCTGAACACAAAACCCTTAACTTCCTTAATCCCCTTAATGGTTTTAATTTTTTGAACCATTAAGGGAATTAAGATACTGCCGAGAATCTTCGGCCGAATCCCTCATTCATAATTTATCTTTCATAATACATACTTCAAAAGTGTCACGTAAAACCCTAAATATCGGCCTCTTCGGTTTCGGATGCGTCGGCTTCGGACTATACGAAGTCTTGCAAAAAACACCCGGACTCAAAGCCAACATCAAGAATATCTGTGTAAAAAACCCGAGTAAACAACGCGAAATCGGCCCGGAAAACTTCACGTTTAACCCAGACGATTTGCTGAACGATCCCGAAATCAACGTGATCGTGGAACTCATAGACGACGCCGACGCCGCTTTCGAGATCACTAAAAAAGCGCTACAATCGGGCAAAGCCGTGGTTTCGGCGAACAAGAAAATGGTTGCCGAACACTTCGAGGAACTTTTGCAGCTACAGCGCGAAAACAATGTTCCGCTTTTGTATGAAGCCGCTTGTTGCGCGAGTATGCCGATCATCAGAAATCTTGAGGAATATTACGACAACGATCTTCTCGAATCGATACAAGGAATCGTGAACGGATCGACGAATTATATTCTCACTAAAACTTCGCGCGACAAACTGTCTTACGAAGACGCTTTGAAGGAAGCCCAGGAAAAAGGTTTTGCCGAAAGCAACCCGATTCTCGACACGGGCGGATTCGACGCCAAATACAAACTGCT
>JBCNQO010000209.1:0-4679 GCA_039592825.1 Flavobacterium sp. | reverse complement strand
AGTGTAAGTAATTTCGACAAATGGCTCCCGCGAGTTCCTTTGATTTCCGAATTTTCAAGGCTGTCAGGTCGCCAAAACGGTGTAGCCGCAAGGCATTTTTGGTTCTTTTGTTGCCAGACAAAAGAACCGCTCGCCGCGCAGGCGACGAATTACGAGAATCCGGTGGCGCAGCCGCCGAAAAAACGAGCAGCGCAGCTGCAAAAACACCCCGGCGTAGCCGGCGAAAAAACTACGAGCGCAGCTCGTCAAAAAAAAGATGAACAAATTCAACCACAACAACGACCCGCACCGCCGCTACAACCCACTAATAAACGAATGGGTCCTAGTATCACCGCACCGCGCAACCCGCCCATGGCAAGGCCAAACCGAAGCCGTAAATGAAGAAACACGCCCCGAATTCGACGAAACGTGTTACCTGTGTCCGGGCAACGTCCGCGCCAACGGAGAAAAAAACCCGTCATACGAATCAACATACGTTTTCGACAACGACTTCGCAGCCTTGAAGCAAGAAGAACTCGAATTCGAACAAAACCCAGACGACATTTTCTTCAAAGCCCAACCCGAACGAGGCATCTCGCGCGTGGTCTGTTTTTCGCCCCGCCACGATTTGACCTTACCCGAAATGGATTTGGAGACCATCGAAAATGTCATCAAAACCTGGCAGTTCCAATACGAAGATCTGGGCAAGATCGACTTCATCAACCACGTTCAGATTTTCGAGAACAAAGGCGCGATCATGGGTTGTTCGAACCCGCACCCGCATGGTCAGATCTGGGCGCAATCTTCTTTACCTACTTTGGTCCAAAAAACGCAAGACAATCTTTCGGCTTATTTCGAGAAACACGGCAAAACCTTGCTCGAGGATTATCTGAAACAAGAATTAGCCAAGAACGAACGCATCGTGATCGAGAACGAACACTTCGTCGCGCTCGTGCCGTTTTGGGCAATCTGGCCTTTCGAGACAATGATCGTCTCCAAACGTCCCATCTCAAAAATCACTGATTTCACACAAGAAGAAGTGTCCGATTTCGCCAAGACATTAAAAGAACTCACGGCCAAATACGACAACGTGTTCAAAACCTCATTCCCGTATTCGTCGGGAATCCACCAAGCGCCAACCGACGGCAAAGACCATCCGGAATGGCACTTCCACATGCACTTTTATCCGCCTTTGCTCAGATCGGCAACCGTCAAGAAATTCATGGTCGGTTACGAAATGATGGGCGAATCACAGCGCGACATCTCGCCAGAAAAAACCGCGGAACTGTTGCGTTCATTGCCAAGCACACACTACAAAGAGGCGAAATAACCTACGCCTTTTTACGTATTTCCCAAAGGGTTGCCTATCTTTAGATTTGTGGCAACCCTTTTTGTATGAAGAAAAAGATTTGCATAGTAGAAGACGACCGCGACCTGCGCGAAGCCTTGAGCATGATGATCCAATTCACCGATCGCTACGAGCTCGTGGGCAGTTTCGAGAACGCCGAAAGAGCGCTCGAAAACATTCCAAATCTCGAACCGGACGCGATTCTCATGGACATCAATCTGCCAGGCGAAAGCGGCATTTCATGCGTGAACAAACTCCAGAATCTCTCGCCCGAAAGTTTGGTCATGATGTGCACTTCATACGACAACGACGACAAGGTTTTTCAAAGCCTCGAAGCCGGCGCAACGGGTTATATCCTCAAAACCGAAGGTCCGGCGAATATCTTGAAAGCGCTAGACGAACTTCTAGACGGCGGAAGCCCGATGAGCAGCGTAATCGCCAGAAAAGTCGTGGCCAGTTTCTCCCGTTTTGAATCCCAAAACAAGATCGTCGAATCGCTCACACAGCGCGAAAAGGAAATTCTCGACTTGCTCGCCAAAGGCCAAATGAACAAAGAAGTCGCTTATGCGCTAGACATAAGCGTAGGAACGGTTCGCAAACACATCCAGCACATTTACGAGAAGTTGCACGTGAACACGCGCGTTGAAGCCGTAAATCTGTATCTTAAGCGCTAAATCGTCGGGCGTGAGAAGCTTTTGTATTTTCTTGGTTTTGTTCGGATGCGGATGGCTGTCGGCACAAAAATCGTCGGAATACAAATCCTGCAAAAACGACAATTGCCGTTTTGAGACGGCTTTCAAATTGGCCGAACATTTCCTCGAGACAGACGAAATCGGCAAAGCGCAAAAGTGGTTGCAAAATGCCAAGGAGAATCATCCGGTAACGGCAATCGACACCGCTACTTACTTTGTCCAAAGCTTGCAATCGGAACTTTTTTACTACACCGGATTGTACCAATTTGGAGTGCATGAAGCCGACAAAGGTTTATCCGTAGCCAAAAAACTGAAAGATTCCTTGTTGATTTCCGATGCCTACTTTTTTATGGGAATCAACGAATTTGAACTTGGCGATTACGAGTCGTGCGAGAAAAACCTAAGGTTGTCCGACCAATTCTTTCCGAAGAAAAATCCCAAAAAACACATTCGGGCGCTTGTCAAAAAAGAGTATATCCTGAACAATCTCGCCCAATTGTACGTAACCGACCGCAAGTTCGAAAAGGCGCTAGATTTCAACACAAAAGCATTCGGCGAGGCGTCCAAAACCAGCAGCAAACGCGGCATTCCCAACGCTTACCAGACTTTCGGGCTCATCAATCTGTATCAGAACCAAAAACAAAAGGCGCTCGATTTCTTCGAAAAAAGTACGAAGTCGGCCATCGAGGCGAATTACCACGACATCGAGCTCATGAATTACGGTTACATGATGATGTGTTGCCCAGACGCGAATTGTTCGGAAAATTTTTACGAAAAAGGCAAAAATCTCATCAAGCGGATCGAGGTGAACAAAGCTTTTCAACGCCTTTTCTACAGTTCGGCACGAGAGGTTTTTTCCAATCAGAAAAATAACGACAGATTGCTCGAAGTCCAGAATGGCATCATCGCGCTTGAAACCGAAAGGCGAAACAACAACAACACTTATATTCAGGACATCGCCAACCAATACATCAAAAGTGAAAACCGACTTTTGAACCTTCAGATCGACGAGCTCCGGCGCCAGAGAAACATGACGTCTTTGCAACTCGTCGCGGCCTTGCTCGTAATGGTGATCTTGATCATGGCGATGTTGTTCATACGACGCAAAAGTCAGGTGCGAAAGACGCTTCTGGAACAAAAAAACGAGATCAGCAAAGACTTGCACGACGACATCGGTTCGGGTTTGAGCAGCATTCTCATCAATGCCGACCTGCTCGGGAAATTGCCCGATTCCAACGAACGTCAAAAACTGCTTTCGAGCAAGATTTCGGCCACGGGCAAAGAAGTTTCGCAGCGGCTCCAAACCTTTATTTGGTCGCTCAACAACGAGAACAACGCGCTTCGCGACTTCTGTGAATACGTGCGACAGTACGCTTTCAGGTTTTTCGAAGGCACGGCGATCGCGTTCCAATATCAGGAAAATATCGAAATTTCTGCCGAGACCGAAATCAATGGCCACGATCGCAAAAACCTGTTTTTCTGCGTAAAAGAAATGCTCAACAATGCCATGAAACACTCGGGCGCGACTCAGGTTTCGGTCTCGATTTCGGCCGACAGGAAATTCCTCACAATCGCGATTCACGACAACGGCAATGGCATGACCGAAGAAAACCGCTTCGGCAACGGTCTCAAGAATATCCGCAAGCGCGTCGACCACCTGAACGGCACGCTCGAGTTCCTGAACAAAGACGGTTTGCACATCAAAATCCAGATTCCTTTTTAGACTGATATACGCCAAAGCGCGTATGTCGATGCGGACATTTGCATAAAAATCGCCATTCGTCGGCTATTTCCGTCACATTTTCCAATTGTCTTTACGCACCTTTTCGTATTGTGCCACAGCGTTATGTGTCGCATTTTTGGCTATCCGATTGGTGGTGATATTCCGATCGGGAGTAAAAATCCTCCTGGGGTTATGGGAGGATTTTTTCCCAAAATCGCCCACATGAAAATGACGCTACTTCTCCTTTTTACGTTTTTGGCTTTCGCTTTGCGCGGACAAGTGGGCGTGAATACCACAGCGCCTCAGGCCTTGCTCGATGTTCCGGCGTCGAATGCGACAGCTCCTACAAATACAGACGGAATTCTTATTCCGAGGGTTTCGGCCTTCCCACTGACCAATCCGACAATTGCCCAACACGGCATGATGGTCTTTCTTACGGCTGTATCGGCAGGAAACCAACCCGGACTTTATTATTGGGACAATCCGAACTCTGTATGGAGAGGCGTCATTGCCAATATTTCTGGCGGATGGGCGCTCACAGGAAACGCTGGAACTAACGCGAATATAAATTTCGTCGGCACGACTGACAATACACCTTTGACATTCCGCACAGCGAATTCCTCGAAGTTCAGGATTGAGCCATTAGGAGCAGGAAGATTTGGGATGATCGGCTTCGCGGATGCCATTTCGCCATTGAGCCGTTTCGAGATCATGGCAGAAGATTCCGATTTCAACGACCTTACGTTGAGGTATGCGGGCGACGACCATCCGGTTGTCAATCTGATTCACAGCAAAGGAAAATTCACCGCTCCGGCGCGTTTGGTTTCGGATGACATTATCGCGGAAATCAAGTTTTTCACCTTCGCGGCAGGCGGACCGGCTACTTTCGGCAATTTGGCGGAAACCGGCAGGATCGGGATGCGCATGGAAAACAGTT
>JBCNQO010000208.1:0-4681 GCA_039592825.1 Flavobacterium sp. | reverse complement strand
GATCAGGTTGATGTACAGCATGGCGTTGCCGCCACCGTCATTGGTGAAGAAGTGCGTACCCAGGTAACGATCCAGGGTCAATGTTCTCGATTTTCCTGTCGATTGTCGTACCTTTAACGATAGCCTATCTGGCCATGCCAACCGACGTTCTTACCGATTTCTACTGGATTTTCCCGACGTGGGCGATCTTGAGAGGAACTTTGCTGTTTTTCGGTTTTCGAAATTACAGACTTTTCATCCACGACAGGTTCATCATAAAGCAAAGTGGCGCCTGGGACATCGCGAACCAGATCATAGAGCCCGAGAAAATACAGGCTTTGTCGGTTTCCCAATTGTTCTGGCATAAATCTGCCAATATCGGTTATCTTACGATTTACACCGCGGGCGGCAATCTGTCGTTCCAATTGGGTAATTATACGACCGTGAAGGCTTATGTGAACAAATGGCTTTACGGGATGGAGACGAGTGACAGCAATTGGATGTGAGATGAGTGCCTGAGTGCAAAGTGCCGAAGTGCCTGAGTTTTCGGAGTCGCAGACTCCGCCACACATTTCGCGAAGTTGAAAACTTCGCTCCAGAAGCCCGTCCAAAGCCTATTCAAATGTGGAATTTTCGGGTAAAAGTCAGTAAACGACCAATGCCGAACAACGAACGATTCCCTAGCCCGGATGCAAGTGGTTAGCCTTTTGCAGCAAGCGACCTGGTTTTGTTCGCGCGCAAAAGCGACCAAAGGAAGCTCTTTGGGCGCGTTACAAAACCGGTTGTTTGCAAGAAAGCTAAAAACGGGCAGCCGGATCAAGCTTCAGAAAATAGATAAACGCAATCGCTTTCCGCTTATCGCCTAAAGCTTATTGCCTAAAGCAAAAAAATATGTCTGCTCAAACAGCATCATCTAACCCAGACGACCTCGTAGAATACGGCTTCCGGCGCGTGATCATCACGATTACTGCCGTGATGTGTGCCTTGCTCGAGATTGTCGATACGACCATCGTGAACGTGGCCTTGACGCACATGCGCGGTTCACTTGGAGCGACCCTGACCGACGTGGCCTGGGTCATTACGGCCTATGCGATCGCCAACGTGATCGTGATTCCGCTTACGAGCTGGCTTTCACAACAGTTCGGGCGACGCAACTACTTCGCTGCCTCGATCATCATTTTTACGGTGGCGTCTTTTCTCTGCGGAAACGCAACAAACATTTGGGAGCTCGTCACCTTCCGTTTCATTCAGGGAATGGGAGGCGGTGCGCTTTTAGTGACTGCCCAAACGATCATCACCGAATCGTATCCTATGGCCAAGAGAAGTATGGCTCAGGCGATTTACGGTATGGGCGTTATCGTTGGACCTACGCTTGGCCCGCCATTGGGAGGCTGGATTACAGACAACTGGGATTGGTCGTGGATTTTCTACATCAACATTCCATTGGGAATCATCGCGACTTTCCTGACGCTTTCTTTCGTGAGAAGCCCGAAGTATGCCGAGAAACTCAAGGCCAGCCAGGTCGATTGGTGGGGAATCGTATTTCTTATCGCCTTTATCGGATCGCTGCAATTCGTACTCGAGCATGGCCAACAGGACGATTGGTTCGATGAGCCGCTTATCGTGATCCTGAGCATCGTTTCGGTTTTGGGACTACTGGCTTTCATTTGGCGCGAACTCACTTACAAATATCCGGTGGTGAACCTGAGCGTTCTCAAGGACGGGAATTTGAGGATCGGAACCATCATGTGTTTCATTCTCGGATTCGGGCTTTACGGATCAACGCTTGTAATCCCGATCTACACCCAACAGATTCTGGGTTGGACGGCAACCGAAGCGGGATTGTTGCTCATTCCGGGTTCCTTGACGACCGCGTTCATGATGCCGATCATCGGAAAAATGATCCAAAGAGGCGTTCCTCAAACCCGATTGGTCGCCATTGGTTTCGGGATTTTCTTCCTGTTCACGTTCTTTATGTACACGGCAATGACGCCAGATACGGGAGCCGAACATTTCTTCTGGCCACTCATTCTAAGGGGAATCGGGCTTGGACTGCTTTTCGTACCGATCACAACTATGTCGCTTTCTACGCTTAAAGGAAAACACATTGGCGAAGGCGCGGCTTTTACGGGAATGATGCGCCAATTGGGCGGTTCTTTCGGAATTGCCATCATCACGACGTTCATAACCAGGTTTACCCAATCGCACCGCGTCGATCTGGTAGCCAACCTCGACCCTACCAGATCTAATGTCGCTACTCGCGTGAGCCAAATGCAGCAAGGTTTTCAGGCTAAAGGTTTCTCTGTCAACGAGTCGCTGCAAAAAGCGTATCAGGCTTTGGACGGATCGGTAATGAAACAAGCTACGGTAATGTCTTACATGGACATATTTCTTTATCTGGGCATCTTGTTTTTGTGTTGTATTCCTGTAATTTTGTTGGTGAAAAAGAGCAAGAAAAAAGTCGACATGTCGGAAGCAATGCACTGATTTTCAGCATCCGATGTTAAAAAATAATGACCAAAAAGTTATTCCGGCTTTAATTTTTGCATATATTTGAGTTACCTCTAAGACAAAAAAGCAAACCAAGATGGGACTATTCGGGAACAACATCAAGAAGATTATTCGCGAGATCAGGAGAATGAGCGAATACTATTCGAACGACCTTAGCAAGGAAATCAACGAGTCGTTCGAAGATCTCAAATCGGAATACGATTCGAACAGCAACGTGGTTCCGGAGTTCATGGAATTCGTGAACGAGCTGAAACCGAAACTCGATTCGGCCGACGCCAGAAAACTCGAGGTCTTTACCCAAAAGATCTCCAAAGTAGACCGAAACGCCCAGAAAGGTGTAGACGCGCTTTACGAGTTGTCGCGCAACCAGCGCAAGATCAGCAACGAAAGCCTCAGGGATATCGAGGAACTCGAACTTGAGCTAAAATAAAGCCGAATTCTAGGAAAAGATCCAAATCCCAAATTCCAAATGGCTTTGAACGCTTTTGGAGTTTGGGATTTTAATTTTTGGCTTAGATTCTTAAGTGCCGGTTTTTTTTATTTCAGGCGTTGGTTTCTTCTACTCAATTTTGGAATTTGGTACCGAAGCTTCGGGAGGAATTTCTAGTTGTTTTTCAGGATCAAAGCCTTGAGTTTCTCCAATTGTGTATCAGACTTCCAAAGAATCTGATCCATATCTCTTTCTATCGCGATATCCGGAGTCGTGCCTTGACCGTCGAGGATTTTGCCGTCTTTCTGAAAAGAAACCATTGTGCTGATTTTCATTCTTATTTTAGAATTGGGCAACTCGAAACGCTCGCTGTTTCCACTTGAACCATCAGTTGTAACGCCAACAACTTTCACGTTCGGAAGTCCTTTGAAAACAGATACGAAAACTGATGCGGCGCTGAAACTTTCCTCGTTCGCGAGAATGTAAACCGGTTTGCGGTAAAATGACGACGGTTTGGCCAACTTCTTCCCGTTGAACATCCCAAAATAGTATTCGCTGTACTTTTTGCCGTCCAAATTATACATTGGTTTGAACGTCTTCAAAAAATTTGAAACGGCTTGTTGTTCGCGTTTGTCAAGTTCAGAAAAAGCATACAGATTGCGGTCGTGCAGACTTTGTTTGTAGTCTTTTGGCAACGGCAAAGGCGCGCGTTGTTTCACGCAATTGACCACGTAAACCGCGTCGGGTTGTACAAGATATTTCGCGAGTTCGTAAGTGAGGTCGCGCGTTCCGCCGCCGTTGCTTCTCACGTCTATGATGAGTGCCTTGCTGTCTTTTCGGATCGCGTCCATAAATGAATTCAGCTTTTCGAACAAAGCCGGCGCGTCTTCTTTTGCGACCATCGCCGGAAGTTGTATATACGCTATTCCGTCGTTTACGCTAAAAAGTTGGCTTACGATTTCCGGCTTTCCGTAATCTTCGTCTTTGACCAGAGCAAATTTCCTTTCGAAATCTTCGTCCCAATAAATCGATCTTTTCGATTTCGGCACAACTGCAATCTCAAAAACGGTGTCTTTCGAGAACGAGGCGTCTGAAAGCGTCAACTCAATTTTTGAGGGCAAAGGTTTGTTCAAAGCGCCATAAATCTTTTGAATGTCCCTGATTTTCCGGACCGATCTCGCGAAAAAAGCACGACCTGGAGCCGTCGCCTCTTCTGGTGCCGCAGCTTTGAGAAAGTCTGCAATCGCGATTCCGTCGACTTTTTTCAGATAAGGAAATGCCGAACTGAGCGTTTCCAGTTTTTTGTCGCGATTCCTTTCCAACACTACGACTTTGTTCCCGTCTGGCGCATAAATGAACGGGAGAAAAATAGAGTCACGAGGTTCGAAATCCTTAACATAGGCGTGCCTGTCTCCTATTTTCCCGATGGTTTTAGAGAGGAAATGTCCAAAATCTTCGAGCTTTACAGAATCTTTTAGGGTTTTCTTGTAGGAATCAAAATCGGCATTGAAATCGTATCCGTTGAGATAAACGTAGGAAGATTGGTCGTCGAGCGCTTTTTTGAATACCTGCAGATCTTGCAACACTTCCTCGCGCGATAACTTCTTGTTTTGGGAATTTGAGAATAGGGCACAAAGGCCAAGAAGCGACGCAAACAGGAATTTGGTGTGCATTGAAGGTTTTTCCTCAAAAGTACGAACTAGATCCTCTTGAAAGAAACTTCTTACTTAAAATTCCAAATCACAAATTCCAAATTCCAAT
>JBCNQO010000207.1:0-4691 GCA_039592825.1 Flavobacterium sp. | reverse complement strand
AGAAGTCCAGGAACGCATCATAATCGGTGATACTATTGTGTCCGAAAACTCAGAAAATCGCCTGATTTCGGGAATTATTTCAGACGCTGAAGGAAATCCGCTTGCGGGCGCGTGCGTCGTTATTTCGGAAACCAAAATCCTTCGAACCGCAGACCAGAACGGAAAGTATGAAATCGAAGCTAAAGAAGGACAGACATTGGTTTACTCATATGTTGGAATGTTTGACAACAAGGCAATCGTAGACGGAAATGCAAAATCCGATCAGACGTTGACGCGAAACAACGCGGCCGAAATGTTGGTAGGAAGAGTCGGAATGGTTTCTTTCGAACGTCCGAATTTCATCAAAAGAACATACTACAAAATCAGAAACTGGTTCCGATGACTAATTACAAACTACAAATTCCGAAGCCTTGCCACGAGAGCTGGAACGCCATGTCACCAGACGAGAAAGGCCGTTTCTGCAGTTCCTGCGAAAAGAAAGTGCACGATTTCTCGAATGCTTCCGATGGCGAGATCATTTCGGTGCTGAAAAGTTCGAGCAACATTTGCGGCCGCTTTCGCGAATCCCAACTGAAGCGCGATCTGGTTAAACCTCGCGAAACGTCGGTATTATTTCCTTACCTGGCTTCGGGCATTTTGGGAATGCTTGCCGTGGCATCGGCCGAAGCCCAGCAAAAACCGAATGTCCAAGCCGTCATTTTGGTTGGCCAACCTTTGGAAGAAGTTGTTCCGGACACGATCCACAGCGAATTGAGAGTTACGATGGGCGACGTTTCGATTGTTGAGGAAGACGACTTTTTTACGATTGCCGGCACGGTTTCGGACGCATCGTACAAACTTCCGGGCGTAATTGTGACAAATTCCAATCTCAAGAACCAAACGTCCACAGACATTGACGGCAATTACAAAATCGAGGTCCGAAAAGGCGACCAACTTACTTTTTCGTATATCGGATACAACGAACTGACTTTTACAGTTGGCGATTCGAAGGTTTGCGATGTGAATCTGCGGGAAAGTCAACAATTGATGGGCGAAGTGGTCGTCGTCAAAGAAAATATCTTCAAAAGAACTTACAGAAGAATTAGGAATTGGTTCCGATGAAAAACACGAAAATCACAGTACCGACGCCTTGCCACGAAAAGTGGAGCGAAATGACACCAACCGAAAAAGGCCGATTCTGTTCGGCTTGCCAGAAAAACGTGCGCGATTTCACGCTTTCTTCGGATAGGGAAATTGCGAGTTATCTCTCAGAAAACACCAACGTTTGCGGGCGTTTTCGCGATGATCAGCTCAATCGGGAAATCTTCGTGTCTCAGGACAAATCGAAATTCTGGACATTCGCCGCTTCTGGGATTCTTGGGATCTTGTCGACAGCGATTCAAGCCCAAGAACAGCCGAAAAGCCAGTCTGAGAAAATGGTCGGACAAAAATTGGGAGAAGTGGAATCGGCAGAAAAGACAACAGCTGCCAAGGATTCCGTCCTTAAAACGAACGGCAAAAAAATCGTTTCGGGAATCGTTTCCGATCATTTGGAAGCACTTCCGGGTGCTAACGTAATCGTCGAAGAAACAAAAAATACCACTCAAACCGACATAGACGGAAAGTACGAAATCGAGGTTGAACAAGGCCAGACGCTGGTTTTCTTTTTTATCGGTATGGAGGAATTGCGCATAAAAGTTGGCCAACAAAACAAATACGACGTGATCATGAAAGAAAGTGCCAACATCAGTTCGGGTGTCGTGGTCACGTCGATCGTGCGTCCGGATATCTTCAAAAGAACTTACTACCGCGTAAGAAACTGGTTCCGCAAGGACTAAAAAAAGCTCCCGGTTTCCCAAGAGCTTATTATTGGCTAAACAACTGCTTCTGCAAATGCTACTGCCACTATTTTTTAGCTACGAACTTGCTGGTCTTGGTATCGTAAACCAGTTTGGTCTGTGTCGACTTGTTCTTCAGATAAACCTCGCCGTTCGCACCAAGGCTGCATTCAAAGCCTTCGCGACGCGTTTTCTCTTGTGTTTCGGACACGTATTTGTCTGCCGAGAGATAGACTTTCTCGGTAATGTGGTTGGCGACCTCGATGTTTTCAAGCACTTTGGTTTTCGATTCCACATCTACGATCGTAGTGTTCTTTTGAGTAATGTCTTCGAGTTTGGTCTTGGCGTCGCCCTGTTTTTTCTTCTCGGTCCAGGTTACGGCGTAAAGCTGTTTGCCGCTGCAAGAAATCGGTTTTACCACGACTTCACTGGGTTCGCTCATCGTGACTTTGCGAAGGCTCACGGTGTCTTTTGAAGGAGAAATCGTAAGGAAAAGGTTGTTCTTGCTATAATCGACACTCAGGTTATCGGCTTTGGCGAAAGACTTCGGACCCGCCGCAGCAGTAGTTTTTGCCTTGCCTTTGGACTTCTTGGATTTTTGGGCAACGGCCGAAGTGCAAGTGAGTGACAAGGCCAAAGCGACAAAGAATAATTTTTTCATAGTGATTCGGTTTTACGGCAAAATACGAAAAATCGCACATTGAAATGCCAATTTGTTTTATTCGCTGAAATTCTTCAGATTTGAAACACAACAACGTCTTTATGAAACATTTATTTCTGTTGCTTTTGATATTTAACGCTTGTGTAGCGATTTCTCAGTCCAAAACCTGGACACACAAAAACAACGAATACGGTTTTGAGATCACGTATCCCGCCACTTGGAAACTAAGTCCTAAAAGTAAAACCGTGGCATTTTCCATCGCTACCCGAAAATCCGACTACATGTCGGCGACCGCCTCCGTAGTCATTCAGGAAAACTGTTGCGGATACACGTTGGACTCCATCGTTTTCCACAATCTCAAAGGCCTTAAAGATGAAGGTCAACAATTTTCAGACGCCAAAGAAGTAAGCATCAATGGCAACAAATTTTACTCGTTCAAGTCTACTCGCGAAACGAAAATCGAGTCGAACATTTACGTGCATTATTTCGGCATATTCAAAGAACGCATATTCCACATCCGTTTTTTCTGCTATAAAAGCGAAGATTTTGGCCAATACGAGCCCGTCTTCAAAGAAATTATCGAAAGTTTCAAAATTGACTGATTGTCTAAAAAACCAAAGAAGACAACAGACAAGTTACAATCCGGTTTTGGTTTCGAGAGACGTCTAATATCTATCCGTCTATCATCTATTGTCTAAAAAAAGAAAAACCGGACTGTTTCCAATCCGGTTTTCAAAATTATCAATTGTCAATTATTTCACTTCCTCATAATCCACATCCTGAACATTGTCTCCAGAATTGGCCTCACCTTGAGGAGCGTCTTGCTGTGGCTGGCCTTGAGCGGCTTCACCTTGCTTGTACATATCTTCCGAAGCGGCTTTCCATGCAGCGTTCATCTTGTCGATGGCAAGCTGGATCACGTCTAGATCTTTAGCGTCGTAAGCCGTTTTGAGTTCTGCCAAAGCAGCCTCGATGTTCGACTTGTTCGCATCTGAAAGTTTGTCACCAAGCTCTTTCAACTGAGATTCCGTCTGGAAAATCATGCTGTCGGCCTCGTTGAGTTTCTCTACCTTCTCTTTCGCTTTCTGGTCGGCTTCGGCGTTCGCTTCTGCGTCTTTTCTCATTTTCTCGATTTCTTCCTGAGTAAGTCCAGAAGAAGCCTCGATTCTGATGTCGTGCGATTTTCCGGTTCCTTTATCGGTAGCCGATACCTTGATGATACCGTTGGCATCGATGTCGAAAGTAACCTCGATCTGAGGAACGCCTCTTGGCGCTGGCGGGATTCCGTCAAGGTGGAAACGTCCGATCGTCTTGTTGTCTGTCGCCATAGAACGCTCGCCTTGCAACACGTGGATTTCCACGCTAGGCTGATTGTCTGCGGCAGTAGAGAACACTTGCGATTTTTTGGTTGGGATAGTCGTGTTCGATTCGATAAGTTTCGTCATTACACCGCCCATAGTCTCGATTCCTAGTGAAAGTGGCGTAACGTCCAAAAGAAGTACATCCTTAACGTCTCCGCTCAAAACTCCACCTTGAATTGCAGCACCGATCGCCACAACTTCGTCAGGGTTAACGCCTTTCGACGGTTTCTTTCCGAAGAATTTCTCAACTTCTTCCTGGATTTTCGGGATACGTGTCGATCCACCAACCAAGATCACTTCGTCAATGTCAGACTTAGACAAACCTGCATCTTTCAACGCTTTGGCAACCGGTTCCATAGAACGTCTTACCAATTCGTCTGCCAATTGCTCGAACTTCGCTTTGGTCAAGGTTTTCACCAAGTGCTTAGGGCCAGAAGCCGTAGCCGTTACGTATGGCAAGTTGATTTCTGTTTGAGCCGATGATGACAACTCGATTTTCGCCTTTTCGGCAGCTTCTTTCAAACGTTGCAAAGACATAGGATCCTGACGCAAATCAACACCTTCTTCAGATTTGAACTCGTCTGCCAACCAATCGATGATCACCTGGTCGAAGTCGTCACCGCCAAGGTGCGTATCTCCGTTTGTAGACAATACTTCGAAAACGCCGTCACCCAATTCAAGGATAGAGATATCGAAAGTACCGCCACCAAGGTCATAAACCGCGATTTTCTGGTCGGTAGACTTTTTGTCAAGTCCGTAAGCCAAAGCCGCAGCCGTTGGCTCGTTGATGATACGCATCACTTTCAAGCCCGCGATTTCACCCGCTTCTTTGGTCGCCTGACGCTGCGCATC
>JBCNQO010000206.1:0-4704 GCA_039592825.1 Flavobacterium sp. | reverse complement strand
CAGGCTGGTCTCGGGCCGGTATTGTTGGCCGCGTTGAGCATCACGTTTCTATTTTTTTCCTCTTTGGAGTCGCTTTCAACGACTTTCACCTTGAGGGAATCTTGCTTGGGTTTTAGCGAATCGAGCACCGTTTTTTCCTGGGCGTGTAGTGAAATGCCACACAGAATCGGGAAGCTCCAAAGTAATTTTCTGATCATTTTGAGGTTCGTTGGTAGTTTGTCTGAAAAACGAAACGTCTGAATGCTTCATTTGGAAGCAATATTAATTTGAAGTTTCTGATTCTGCAAAAAAATGTGTCCTCAAATCGATAATTAACAATGCTGTTTTGGTTTGGATGTGAAGTTTTTGCAGATATTCAAAAAGCCCGAATAAGTGTCAGATCTGTACTTTTTTCACTATTTCGTTTGCGTAAAACCCTAATGGAATCAAGGCTTGGCAGAATCTGGTTTGCGAAATCGGTTTCGCTTCCGCGGATGGCATCGGAATAAAAAATGACCCGAATTTCCATTGTTAATAAATTGTAGGATTTAACTGAATAAATCTGAACATATTTGCGTTCTCCTATTACCTTTGGATAGCGTTATTGGAAAAAAAACTATCTTGGTTTCGCATTCGCAAATCGCACCTTTTTTTGAGTCTGACCATGAACCTGAAACAACAATTAGAGCAACAATCGGAACAGAATTACCAGCAATATTTGCCACATCTTTCGATAGATTGCGTGGTTTTCGGCTTTCACGAATCGGCTCTCAAAGTGCTTATTCTGAAACTAAAAGACCAGGATTTATGGGGTTTGCCGGGCGGATACGTCAAAAATGAGGAATCGCTCAACGACGCAGCCAACCGAATTCTCACCGAAAGAACCGGCGCGCAAGACATTTACCTGCAACAGTTTCGCGTGTTCGGTGACTTGAACCGTTCGGAAGGATTTTTCGAGGATTACGACGACAAGCAATGGCACAAACAGCGTTTCATCTCGATCGGTTATTACGCTTTGGTCGATTACACAGACGTGACGCCAGTCGTGGACGAATTCTCGTCGGCTTGCGAATGGATAGACGTGGCGAATTTGCCGAATTTCATGATGGATCACGGACGCATTCTTGAGAAAGCGCTCGCGACACTCAGAAAGCAACTCAACTACAAACCCATAGGAATGAGTCTGTTGCCCGAAAAATTCACGATGCCCGAACTCCAGAAGTTGTACGAGATCATCCTCGCCAAAAAACTCAACCGAGGCAATTTCTACCGAAAAATCCTAAGGTTCGGGATTCTCGAAAAACTCAACGAATCGCGAAAAGGCGGCGCGCACAAAGCTCCCGATTTGTACAGATTCGATCCCGAGAAATACCGGGATGCTTTGCAGAATGGTTTGCAGTCGGAGTGGTGATATAGCAACGAATTTCGTCAGACCATAAAAAAAGGACTAAAGCCTGTTTTCGCAAGCATTAGTCCTTTTTCATTATCATTTGTCGTCCGACTTAAATCACCATTTCAGGAATTTCCCCGTCAACAATCAAATCGGCTTCTGTAGCTTTGATGATTTCCTCGACCGAAACGCCAGGTGCGCGTTCGAGCAATTTGAAACCTTGAGGCGTTACTTCGAGAACGGCCAATTCCGTCACGACTTTCTTGACGCAACCCACGCCCGTTAACGGCAAAGTGCATTTCTTGAGGATTTTCGATTCGCCGGCTTTGTTCACGTGCATCATCGCGACGATAATGTTTTCGGCAGATGCGACCAAGTCCATCGCGCCGCCCATTCCTTTGACCATTTTTCCCGGAATTTTCCAGTTGGCGATGTCGCCGTTTTCCGAAACTTCCATCGCGCCCAGAATCGTCAGGTCTACTTTTTGGCTTCTGATCATTCCGAAACTAAAAGCCGAATCGAAGAAACTCGCGCCTTTCAAGGTCGTGATGGTTTGCTTTCCGGCGTTTATCACATCGGCATCTTCTTCGCCTTCGAACGGAAATGGTCCCATTCCCAAAACGCCGTTCTCAGACTGGAATTCCACCGAAATATCTTCGCGCACGTAATTCGCGACCAAAGTCGGGATCCCGATTCCGAGGTTTACGTAATATCTGTCTTTTACTTCTTTTGCGATTCTTTTCGCTATTTGTTCTTTACCTAAAGCCATATCAGTTGCGCGTTCTAACGGTTCTTTGTTCGATTCGTTTCTCGAATTTTTCCCCTTTGAAAATCCTTTGCACCATAATGCCGGGAATATGGATGTCGTTCGGATCAAGACTTCCTACAGGCAAAAGTTCCTCGACTTCGGCCACCGTGATTTTTCCGGCTCCGGCCATTGGCGCGTTGAAGTTTCGGGCCGTTCCTTTAAAGATCAGGTTTCCGGCTTCGTCACCTTTCCAGGCTTTCACGATGGAAAATTCGGCTTGGTACGCGTGTTCGAGAATGTGCATTTTGCCGTTGAATTCGCGTGCTTCTTTTCCTTCGGCCACTTCGGTTCCGTAACCGGCAGGCGTGAAGAACGCGGGAATTCCGGCTTGTGCCGCGCGACATTTTTCGGCCAACGTTCCTTGTGGCGTGAGTTCCACCTCGAGTTCGCCCGAAAGCATCTGGCGTTCGAATTCGGCATTTTCGCCCACGTAAGACGAAATCATCTTCTTGATCTGTTTCTTTTGGAGCAGCAAACCAAGCCCGAAATCGTCGACTCCGGCGTTGTTGGAAATGCACGTAAGGTTCGTCGTACCTTTTTTGACGAGCTCTGCAATGGAATTTTCAGGGATTCCGCAAAGGCCGAAACCGCCTAGCATAATGGTCATTCCGTTCTCGATTCCCTCGAGCGCTTCTTGTACCGAATTGACTTTTTTGTTGATCATAGTGTTGTGGAAAAGCTATGCAAAAATAGGGTTCTCAAACGATTTCGCAATCGGTCGTTTGTAAAAAAACCTGTCATTCTTTGACCGAATCGGTTTTGGGAATGACAGGTTTGTTTTTTTGTCAGATGGATATCTGGACTTTATTGGATCGAAAACTCGTCCGTGTCCTGAGCCGTGCTGTCTACCGCAGTAGAATCTTTCTGCACAGGTGCCCAACAATCGACCTTGATGCCCAGATTCGCCGGACGCTCAAAATCTTTGGTCGAGACATCGAGATCTTTGTCTTCGTAACATTTCTTCATGAACATACCCCAAATCGGGAGAGCGGCAACCGCGCCTTGTCCGTAAGTGATCGATTTGAAACGAGCCGATCGGTCTTCGCAACCTACCCAAACACCGGCTGCCAGGTTCGGAACCATTCCCATGAACCAACCGTCTGACTGGTTCTGCGAAGTTCCCGTTTTACCCGCAATCGGATTCTTGAAAACATAAGGATAGCCCGTAACTCTCTCGTATCCGTACCCGCCGCCTTGCGTTCTAAGGCGAACACCCGAACCACTTTCGGTAACGCCCTCAAGCAATCGGATCACGGCAAAAGCCACGTCTTTGCTCAAAACGTCGTGAGATTCCGGCATCGGTTCGTAAACCAACGTTCCGTTCTTGTCCTCGATTCTCGAGATGAATTGTGGCTTCACGTAAATGCCCTGGTTGGCGAAAGTACTGTAAGCCGCGACCATGTCCATCACGGTAATCTCTACAGCACCAAGCGCAATCGAAGGTTGAGACGGAATCTGTGACTTCACGCCAAGTTTGTGCGTCAAATCGACAACCGCATCCGGGCCAACTTTATCGATGAGTTTGGCAGATACAGTATTAATCGACAACGCCAGTGCCTTTTTGTAAGTGACCATTCCGCGGTATTGGTGATCGGAATTGCTCGGCGTCCAGGTTTCGGTCACGTTGTGACGGCCTTTCGGAATCGTGAACGGCGCATCCAGAACCGAGTCGCAAGGCGAAACATTCAGTTGCTCGATTGCCGTGGCATACACGAAAGGTTTAAAAGTGGAACCAACCTGTCGGGCGCCCTGACCCACGTGGTCGTACTGGAAATACTTGTAGTTCACACCGCCAACCCAAGCCTTGATTTGGCCGGTTCTGGGCTCCATGGCCATCATTCCCGTTTGCAGGAAACTTTTGTAGTAGCGTATCGAATCGGTGGGCGTCATGGTCGTATCGCGCTCGCCTTTCCAGGTGAACACGGTCATTTTTGTAGGGACGCTAAACGATTTTACGATGTCTTCCTCACTTTTGCCCTGGCCTTCCATTTGTTTCCAGCGTTCGGAATTTTTCATGGCCGACATCATGATCTTTTTGGTTTCGGCGTCCGAAATCCTCACGAAAGGCGCGTTCTTGTTGTCTTTTTGCTGTTTGTTGAACTCTTCCTGAAGGTTCGGCAAGTGACGAGCAACGGCTTCCTCGGCATATTGCTGCATACGCGAATCGAGCGTAACATAGATCTTGAGTCCGTCGCGGTATATGTCGTAATCGGATCCGTCAGGTTTTTTGTTGTCTTTAGACCAGGATTTCATAAAATCACGAAGGTACTCGCGGAAATAAGTCGCCAAGCCTTCGTTGTGGCTTTCGGGCCTGAAATCGAGTTTTACTGGTTTTTGCGAATATTCGTTTTTTTCGGCTTCTGTCAGAAAATGGTTCTTGACCATCTGACCCAACACGATGTTACGGCGTTTCAAAGCGCGATCGGCATGCGTTTTCGGATTGTAGCGCGATGGCGCCTGAAGCATTCCCACAAGAATCGCGGCTTCGTCTACCGTAAGGTTTTTCGGTTCTTTGTTGAAATAGACC
>JBCNQO010000205.1:0-4746 GCA_039592825.1 Flavobacterium sp. | reverse complement strand
AAAACCAACTACAATTCGTCTGTGTGCCAGGTTTCTTCATCGGGAAAACCGTATTTGCGCGAGTCGATTTTCCAGTCATTTTCTACTTTTTTCAACACGAATTGATTCTTTTCGGCCATTCCATATTCAAAATGCACTTCTACGACTGCCCGATTTTCAGACTTCATGATGAAATAGAATTTCGAGTTCGGATACGTCAAATATTCGTAAGACGTCGGTTTGCCGATCGAACGCGGATGTCCGCCGTAGGGCTTGAAACTCACGGGCGCAATGATCTGTTTGGACTTTTCGATGTACTCGTTCCAAACGCCGTCTTCGTCCGGATGCACTTGGTTGGGCGAACTGCGCTTTTTCTCTAGCGCTTCCATCTTCTTTTGGGCGTTGGCTTCCAATTCGTGCAAGCTTTTGAGTATCGGAATCAGGAAATTGAAAACCTCATCCTGGAAATGACGGAACTTTTCTGGAGTTTGGCTCGCATCAATCGCAAGTGGTTTTGGTTCGGAAGCAACTTTTGAATCTGGCTTTTTGAAAAATTTCGAAAATAAGTTCATCTGGTTGTTTTGAGGAATTATCGGCTTTGCACCTTGAGTCGCAATTCTACGAAAAGTTCGTCCATTCTGCGACAGATTTGCGTGGTATAATCGACGAGTTCGGCTGCCGAAAGATCGTCGAGTTTCCTGTCTTCTATCGGCTCGAGCATTTTCACGATCGAAAAAACGTCCATTTGCCTTAGCATCGGGATCATTTTGTGCGCCATGCCAGACATCGTGTCCCAGTCTTCGCGCGCCGAAGCATCAATGAGAATCTGGCAGTTTTCCTGGGAACTTTCGATAAAAGTCGACACGATCAAACGCAGCGAATCGGGATCGTCCTGAGTGAATTGGTTCAGGGTTTCGAGATCGAAAAACTTGCTTGCGACCGGCGTTTCTGTGGTTTCGGATTCCGTTGGAAGTTCGGTATTCTCGAAAATCGCACGCATCAGACCTAGTAAAGTCTTGAGCTGAAGCGGCTTTTGGTGAGAAGCCGTAAAGCCTTTCGAGGTGAAATCTTCGGCAGTCAAATCGCGTTTACCCGAAAGTGCGATCACGGGAATGTCTGATATGATCTCGTTTTCACGGATGCGTCTCACGAGTTCAAATCCGTCGATGTTGGGCATTTGGATGTCGCTCAAAACCAAGTCGTAATTCGAGCTTTCGAGCAAATCTATCACTTTCCCAGAATCGGATTCCACCACGATTTCTACCGGATAATTCGCAAAAATCTCGCGCATGAGCGTAAGTTGCATGGCGTCGTCGTCTACAATCAGGATTTTCTTTCCGATAAGGAAATTGGTTTCGGCATTGCGCTGTTCCTTGGCAAACGAAGGCGATTTGACCTCAGAACGCACTTTGGGAACGCGAATGGTAAAGATCGAACCTTGTCCTTCCTGACTTTCGAGCGAAATGTCGCCGCCCAGAAGTTGCAGCATTCTTTTGGCGATCGTCAATCCCAAACCGGTTCCGCCGAACTTTTTCTCGATGCCGGCGTGCGCCTGAGTAAATTCCTCAAAAACCTGTCCTTGCTGGTCTTTGGCGATCCCGATTCCTGTATCGATCACCGAAACCACGATGAATTGGCCTTCGGTCGCGGCCGTGACTTCTACCGAACCTTCTTGCGTAAACTTGATCGCATTCGACACAAGATTGGTAAGAACCTGACGGATTCGGTAAGGATCGGACACATAATTGTCGTCGAGTTCATCGGAAATATCCCAATTGAGCTCGATGTGCTTGTTGGTGGCATTCGGCTCGAGCGGACGGCAAGTGTTTTCGATAAGGTCGCGGAAGTTGAACGAAACGTGCTCGATCGCGATCTTGTTGTTCTCGAGTTTCGAGAAATCGACCAAATCGTTCACCAACTTCACGATGTATTGGGACGAATGCTTGATGTTCTCGATATATTGTTTCTGGCGAAGGCTCGGATCTGTCGACTGCAGCAAATCTGTAAAACCGATCACGCTTCCTAGTGGCGTCTGAATATCGTGAGTGACAGTGGCCATTAGCATCGTCTTGCTTCGAAGCAGGTTCTCGTTTTCGGAATTCAAGACTTCCAGTTGATTCCTGTAGCGTTGATTGAGTTGTAAATCCCGAATGATGATCCATGCAAAAACCACCAAAAGCAGGAAAGTTGCCGCGCCAATCCAGGCCATCGTGCCAATCGTGTTGTCTATCGCGATTCTCGAACTGGCGATCTTGGAATAAGACTTCTCGAGGATTTCTTTTTCTATAGACGACAGAATCACGCGCAAACGGTCCGAAAGCACGCGGTTCTCGTCCTGAAGTTTCTGTTCCTTTCGAAACAGGTTGTACTTCATCTTGTTGTTCCTCACGATGACTTTGGTGAGCATTTGCTCGATATTCGAGGTAAGCTCGTCGTTTGAAACCGGAAGTTTGCTAAGCGAATCCATTTCCTTTTGAGGCAAAACGTTCCGCATGAACTGGTAAAGCTGGTTGTTGTTGTGGAATTCGACGGGCTTGACCATTTCGTTCAACGAATCCTTCACTCGCGAAATTCTCGAAACTGCTCTGTCGAACGTACTCTCGGCATTGTATTTTTTGCGGAAACGGATGATTTCGGCCACACTGCCTTTCTTGCGCTGCAGCAAACTCTGTATAGTATCGAATTTTCCTTGCTGGCTCGAATCGATCTCGGTCTTGAGCGACTCGAGTTTGTAGTTGACGCTGTCTAGCATGCGTCGATACGACTTCAGATCTTTGTCCGAACCTGTCAGAATCGCGTTCCTTCCGACCGCTTCGGCCGAATACAAAGCCGCGATTGCCTCACTTATCTTGATGATTTTCTGGTTGTCGCCATTGTCGTCTGCCGCCGGATTCGCAATCTTGAGGATTTCGGTATAGATGAACCAAACCGACACGACGGCGATGGAAAACAGCAACAAATATCCGATCAGGACTTTACCCGTAAGTGCTTTGTGTTTTTGGCTCATCCTTAAAGATAGAAATTTTACCCAAAGACCAACTGCGGAAAACCGCATTTTATCGCGCAAAAAAGCCCCATTCCAAAATGCTCGGAACGGGGCTTTTTTCTTTGAATTAACCTTTTAGTAATTGTATATGGCTTCTGCCGAAAAAGTATCGTTACTGCCACTTTGAGGCGTTACGAAACCTTTGGTGTAAATCGTGTAGATCCTTCCGGCCTGCAAGTTGATGTTCTGTGTGTAGAGTTGCGTGTCGTCTGAAGAAAGCCTGTAACCGAAATTATAACTTCCCGCCGACAACTCGACAAATGGCGTCGCTTGCTTGAAAGTAAGACCAGAAGTCACGTCTGTCGTTCCGTTCACGATATCTATCGCCGCGGCATCGGGAGAAAGGTTGATAAAACGCACTCTTGCATTGCCTCCGACAGGTTTGGCAAGAACGTCTTGATAAATGGCCAGCTCAACATTGTCTGAGGTATTGACAGCAAACGCCGTAAAAAAGTCGCCTACGTTCAAACTGATTTCCTCAGAAGCCAAAACCGTTCCGCTGGCAGTTTTTACAGAAATAGTGCGGTTGCCCGGAAAAAAGTTGTAGTAACCGGCCGCGGCTCCAAAGTTCATTGGGTTGGCGTTTACCTGATTGGCATCGGCAAAAAAGTAAAGGTCGCCCGAATTCGGGCTGGCATTCCCGATAGTACCGTGAGCGGCCGTGTCGTTGTAGTAGTAACCTTCGTCGTCCACGCTGCAAGAGGCAGCAAAAAGAACGGCGAATAAGAAAAGTAAAGTTTTCAAAAATCTGGATTTCATGACAATAAAATTGGGTTAAACGTTTCTCGATACGCGTAACTTCCTGCATGTAAACATTCTATCGGCAAATTTACGCTATCGGTTAAAATCAAAGCAAAAAAACAAAAAGCATTTTGCCCCGATTTCAAGCCTTAGACGCAAAAAAATCCGTTTGGTTGCGTGGTTTTAACATAGAAAAACGTTAAAAAAAAGGCCATCTTTCCAGACGGCCTAACTTTATTGAAAATGGGTTTCTTATTTCGTGAGTATACTTCTGGAAATCACGATTTTCTGGATCTCGGACGTACCTTCGTAAATCTGTGTGATTTTTGCGTCGCGCATCAACCTTTCTACGTGGTATTCTTTCACGAAACCATTTCCGCCGTGAATCTGTACGGCTTCGACCGTCGTGTCCATCGCGACTTGTGAGGCGTAAAGTTTTGCCATCGCTCCACTCAAATCGTAGTTTTTGTGCTGGTCTTTGTCCCAAGCCGATTTCAGGACAAGGAAACGCGCCGCCTCGATTTCAGTCGCCATATCGGCCAATTTGAACGCGATTGCCTGGTGTTGCGAAATCTCTTTTCCGAACGCTTTTCTTTCCTTGGAATATTTCAATGCCAATTCGTATGCGCCAGATGCGATTCCCAAAGCCTGAGAAGCGATACCGATGCGTCCGCCGGCCAAGGTTTTCATCGCGAAAGTGAATCCGAAACCGTCTTCGCCAATTCTGTTTTCTTTCGGGACTTTCACGTCGTTGAACATAAGTGAATGCGTGTCGCTTCCGCGGATTCCCAATTTATTTTCCTTAGGACCGATCTCGAAACCTGGCATGCCTTTCTCGACGATCAAAGCGTTGATGCCTTTGTGTTTTTTATCGATATCGGTTTGAGCGATCACGAGGTAAACCGATGCCGTGTTTCCGTTGGTGATCCAGTTCTTGGTTCCGTTCAACAGATAATGGTCGCCCATATCGATTGCAGTGG
>JBCNQO010000204.1:0-4767 GCA_039592825.1 Flavobacterium sp. | reverse complement strand
TTCGCTTCTCGACCGCGGTTTTATCTATGCGATTGCGCACATCCGCGGAGGCGAAGACCTTGGAAGGCAATGGTATGAAGACGGAAAATTGCTGCAAAAGAAGAATACGTTTACCGATTTTATCGATGTGTCGAAATTCCTGATCGCCGAGAAATATACTTCGCCTGAACATTTGTATGCCGAAGGCGGTTCTGCCGGCGGATTGCTTATGGGTGCGGTAGCGAATATGGCTCCGGAATTGTACAACGGCGTGATTGCGCAAGTGCCTTTTGTGGATGTCGTCACGACGATGTTAGATGAAGACATTCCGCTTACCACGGGCGAATACGACGAATGGGGCAATCCGAACGAAAAGGAATACTACGAATATATGTTGTCTTATTCGCCATACGATAATGTGCAAGCGAAAGATTACCCGAATATGTACATTTCTACGGGATTGCACGATTCTCAGGTGCAATATTGGGAACCGGCCAAATGGGTCGCCAAGTTGCGCCAGTTCAAAACCAACGACAAGCTGTTGTTCCTCGATACCAATATGGACGCAGGACACGGAGGCGCTTCGGGCAGATTCGAGGCGTTAAAGGAACTCGCCCGCGAATTCAGTTTTTTGCTTACCCTTGAAAAAATTGGGAAGTGAAAAGATTTTTTTTGTTAAATTTGCAAGGTTTCAAGGTATGCCCATTCGGCATGCTCGCCCTTGACTAATTATTTTTTTATGAAAGAAGAAATAAAAGCTTACAATAATGTCCTGGAACTTATCGGAAACACGCCGCTCATCAAACTGAACCGCGTTACCGAAAACCTCAAAGGAAATTTCTACGCCAAAGTAGAGGCTTTCAATCCGGGCCACTCCACCAAAGACAGGATTGCCCTTTACATTATTGAAGAAGCTGAGAAAAAAGGAATTCTTTCACCTGGTGACACGATCATCGAGACGACTTCGGGCAACACCGGATTCAGCCTCGCGATGGTGAGCATCATCAAAGGTTATAACTGTATTTTGGCGGTTAGCTCAAAATCGTCTAGAGACAAAATCGACATGCTTCGCACAATGGGAGCAAAGGTCTATGTTTGTCCTGCTCACGTTTCTGCAGACGACGAGCGTTCGTACTACAATGTCGCCAAAAGACTTCACGAAGAGATCAAAGGTTCGGTTTACATCAACCAATACTTCAACCAACTCAATATCGACGCCCACTACAAGAGCACAGGCCCGGAAATCTGGGAACAGACCAATGGCAAAATCACGCACTTGGTGGCTTGCAGCGGTACGGGAGGAACGATTTCTGGAACGGCAAAATTCCTGAAAGAGAAAAATCCTGATTTGAAAGTTTTGGGTGTGGACGCATTCGGATCTGTACTAAAAAAATACCACGAAACCAGAGAATTCGACAACGAGGAAATCTATCCTTACCGAATCGAAGGTTTGGGCAAAAACCTGATTCCATCTGCCACAGATTTCGATCTTATCGACAAGTTCACGAAAGTGACTGACGAGCAAAGTGCGCACGTTACCAGAGAGATTGCCAAGAAAGAAGGACTTTTCGTGGGTTATACTTCGGGAGCGACACTTCAGGCCATAAGACAATATGCCGAAGACGGTGAATTCAACGAGAACAGCGTCGTAGTAGGTATTTTCCCAGATCACGGATCGCGTTACATGAGCAAAGTGTTCAGCGACGAATGGATGGGTGAACAAGGTTTCTTCGACAGCGTGAATGCGGAGGAAGCACAAAAAGTGGAATTCATCAAGTAATTGATAATTGACGATTAACAATTGATAATTGAAAAATTGAGCCTCGATATTTCGGGGCTTTTTTATTTAGGATATTATGAAATCGGAAAAAGAGAAAATGATTTCGGGCGAACCTTACATCGCTTCGGGAAAGGAATTGTTCGAAGAGCGTCAACATGCGAAAAGACTTGTGCATAAACTCAACAATCTCGATCCGGACGATTTGGAGATGCGGGCGAGTATCGTATCGGACTTATTCGGAAAAACCGGCGAGAACTGTTACATCGAACCGCCGTTCCGCTGTGATTATGGCTACAATATTTTTGTAGGCGACAATTTTTTACACGAACTATAACTGTGTGATTCTTGACTGTGCGCCGGTAACGATTGGCAATAACGTAATGTTCGCGCCAAATGTCAGCATTTTGACTGCCGGACATCCAATCCACCACGAACCCAGAAACTCAGGAGTCGAATACGCTTTTCCGATCTCGATTGGCGATAACGTCTGGATTGGAGCAAATGTGGTAATAAATCCCGGAGTCTCGATTGGCAAGAATACTGTGATCGGGTCGGGAAGTGTCGTCACCAAAGAAATTCCCGATAATGTGATTGCTGTTGGGAATCCTTGTAGGATTTTACGGAAAATTACAGACGAGGATAAGTTGTACTATTTTAAAAGGCTCAAGCTTTAGGATCGACTTCCGGCTTTGGACTTGGATTATATTACGTTATGAATGGTTTTATTGCTTGAGAATTGCCGTTTTCCGAGACCTAACAAATCTTTAAGATTTGTTAGGTCTGGAGAAATCCACTTAAAAAAAATCCTATTTAGAAAACTCCCGACTCAAATTTAATCCCAAAGCGAAAATCCCAATTACAGATTTTCTGTACAAATTGTTAAATCTGAAGAAAAATCATTGAAGAGCTACTTTTCAACTTTGTCCGGTTCACGGAAACTAATCGTAAAGCGACACTCAACACGCGCGAAGTCGTTACTCGGGTCACGGCAAAAAAAATAGGCTCCAAAAAGGAACCTATTTGTATAATATGTCAAAAGTTACAAGACATCGCAAAACCTGCAACTGCATCTGCCACTAAAAATTACTCAGCGGCTTCTTCCATAGTGTGGTAAACGTTCATCACGTCGTCGTCTTCCTCGATTTTTTCGAGCAATTTCTCTACATCGGCGACTTGTTCTGGAGTCAATCCTGGTTTTGTCACTTGTGGAATACGCTCAAAGCCAGATGACAAGATCTCGATGCCACGATTTTCCAACTCTTTCTGGATCGATCCGAAACTTCCGAAAGGCGCGTAGATCAAGATTCCGTCCTCGTCTTCAAAAACTTCCTCGGCACCGAAATCGATCAATTCCAATTCAAGTTCTTCCGGATCGAGATTTCCTTTGGCAATACGGAAATTACAAGTGTGGTCGAACATGAATTCCACAGAACCTTGCGTGCCCAAAGTACCGTTGCATTTGTTGAAATAACTGCGGATGTTCGCCACAGTACGGTTGTTGTTATCGGTAGCTGTCTCGATCAGGATCGCAATTCCGTGAGGCGCGTAGCCTTCGAACAAAACCTCCTTATAGTTGGCCGTATCTTTGTCAGTCGCTTTCTTGATCGCGCGTTCCACGTTTTCTTTCGGCATGTTGGCCGACTTCGCGTTCTGGATCACCGCACGCAAACGGGCATTGGCTTCCGGGTTCGGTCCGCCTTCTTTCACCGCCATCACGATGTCTTTCCCGATTCTTGTGAACGCCTTTGCCATCGCGGCCCAACGTTTCATTTTTCTTCCTTTGCGGAACTCAAACGCTCTTCCCATTTCTATGTAAACTTCAATGTTCGTTATTCAATGTTCGTTATTCTTTGTTTCCAAAGACACGAAAGTTTTTTCACGCGCAAAAATAAGCCTTTCGGCAGATTTTCAAAATTTATCGACGTGGTTTTAAGCCTTATAAAAAGGCAATTTCACGACTTTAGCGGCCACGTCATTCTTACGGATGCGGATAAAGATTTCCGAATCCAGACCAGCCAATTCCGTCTTCACATAACCAAGCCCGATGCCTTTGTTCAAAGACGGCGCTTGAGTGCCAGAAGTCACGTTCCCGATCACGTTCCCGTCTTTGTCCACGATCTCGTAACCTTGTCTCGGAACACCGCGCTCAATCAGTTCAAAACCGACCAATTTTCTCGAAACGCCTTGCTCTTTCTGAGCTTTCAGATTGTCCGAGTTCGTGAAATCCTTCGTGAATTTCGTGATCCAGCCCAAACCGGCCTCGAGCGGAGAAGTCGTGTCGTCAATGTCGTTCCCGTAAAGGCAAAAGCCCATTTCCAGACGCAAAGTGTCGCGGGCCGCCAATCCGATAGGTTTGATGTCCCAATCTTTTCCGGCCTCGAAAACCTTGTTCCAGATCGCTTCGGCCTGCTCGTTTTTGCAATAGATCTCGAAACCGCCAGAACCAGTGTAACCTGTGGCAGAAATTATCACGTCGTCGAATCCGGCAAAATCACCTACCTCAAAATGGTAATATTTGATATCCGACAAATTCGTCGAAGTCAACGATTGCATAGCTTCAGCCGCTTTCGGACCTTGAATCGCAAGCAAGGAATAGTCTTCCGAAGCGTTGGTCATCTTCACGCCAAGATCGTTGTGTTTTGAGATCCAATCCCAATCCTTGTCAATATTCGAAGCATTTACGACCAAAAGATATTTCTCGTCGTTGAACTTGTATACGATCAAATCGTCCACGATGCCGCCGTCGTTGTTCGGTAAACACGAATATTGGGCGCGTCCGTCGGTGAGAACAGAAGCATCATTTGAAGTCACTTTCTGTATCAAAGCCAGCGCATTCGGGCCTTCCAGAAAGAATTCACCCATGTGCGATACGTCAAAAACGCCAACAGATTTGCGCACCGATTCGTGTTCGGCATTCACGCCTTCGTAAGTGATGGGCATATTGTAGCCCGCAAAAGGCAGAATTTTCGCCCCGAGTTGTTCGTGAACGTGCGTCAGCGCTGTATTTT
>JBCNQO010000203.1:0-4772 GCA_039592825.1 Flavobacterium sp. | reverse complement strand
GGTTTGCGTTTTTTCAACGATCCGTAGAGGTTGTCGATTATTGCAAGCACGGACGAAAAAACGTCGGCCTGAAGCGAATCGTCGGCCGCCAAAATCAGCAAGGTCACGATTTCCTCTTTGTCTGCCGGAGGCGAAATCCTGTCCCAACGGCATTGCATTCCGCTCAGGTCGAGATTGTCGGTGGCGCCCGAAAAGTCGTCTGCCGGATAGTCTTTTCCCTTGATGATCTTCTCGGCGAAAATCAGTCCGTCGCCCAAAACGATTGGAATCGAGAATACCGACGAACTGTAGTGCTTGGCGATCTTGAGTGAATGTCCGGCGTCGAAAACATCGGCCACAGCCACTTTCCCGACTCTCAGATTCAGGCTGAAATTCTCGAAAGTATTCTGTCGGAACTGACGCAAAGCCAGCAAAGCCTCGTCGAGCAAAATTGGCGGAATCAGAAACGTAGCGCCGTCGCCTCCAAAGAAAAACGGCAGCAGGATTTTGTGCTTGAAGGCGATATTCAAAACCGCGACAATGCTTCCCGTGGCCAGCAAATTCACGGTTTCGTGACGTCCGGCGAAGACCGCTTCTGTAGAATTCTGGATGTCGGTTATGATTATCGTCCAATCTCTGGGAACGTCGCCGAACTTTCTAGATTGCAAGAGCAATTCAGACAAAGCCGTTTGGTGCACTTCGAGATTCGTGTAAAATTGGTCGCTGCCGTGTTGCATGAAACCAAGTTAGCAACATTTCCGTTTACGGGCAACACAAGTTTGGCGATTGGTAAACGGCCGGTTTCGGATCACTTTCGAGCAGTTTCGGAAGCGTGGTTTGCAAGACCGAAACTACCGATTCGGCCAGCATTAAAAGGAACAACAGTCTTTTCATTGCACATTCTTGATTGGTGATTACCTGATTATTGAACGATTGATTTGATGATGATTGGAACAAACATAACTAATTTTTTAGTTTTCAAACTATTTTTATAGTTGATTTTAAGTTTTTATTGGGAACGAACGTACATCGCCCGATTTTAATTGCGTAAGACAAAGCCCGAATCGTTGCCGAACTTTGTAAAACACAACTAAAATTCAACTATCATGGAAAGAGTAGCAATCGATACAGAGAAAGCTATCAAAGCATTGAACAACCTCATCGAGATCAACAACGACCGCATTGAAGGTTACGACACGGCCGCCAAAGAAACCGATTCACCAGAACTAAAAGGTTTGTTTTCGGCCTGGCAAGATACTAGCGAGAACATCGTGAATGAACTGAGACGCGAAGTGCTTAATTTGGGCGGACAACCCGAAGAAGGAACGCGCGTTACCGGGAAATTCTTCCGCGCCTGGATGGACGTGAAAGCCGCGTTGACCGGAAATGACCGCCATCAGATCTTGTCGTCTTGCGAGTACGGCGAAGACAAAGCCCAGGAAACTTATGAGAATGTTCTGGAAACTTACTCGAACGATTTGAGTTTGGAGCAGATTTCGATGATCCAACAGCAAAAAGCCAAATTGAAAGTCGACCACGACAAGGTAAAAGCGCTTAGAGACGCCGAAGCCTAAGATTTGTCAAAACCCAAAAACAAAAAAGCCGCCTGTTTTTCGCAGACGGCTTTTGTATTTTATGGAAGAATTCCGATTACTTTTTGATGACTTTTTTCACGATAGATGAATTGTCGTCGAAAGTAACAGTTACCACATAAATGCCAGACGGTTGACCCGACAAATCAATCGTAGCCGACTTTTGATCAGCAACGATTTGCCCGATCGCGTTGAAAACTTTTACGCTTTCGATTGGCTGTGAAGTCTCGATAGAAACGATTCCGTTGGTTGGGTTCGGATACAAGCTCACGACATTTTTCCCGTGGTCGATCGTTCCCAGATCTTCTGGAATCTCGATCTTGAAGTTGTCGAACGCCAAATAGTAATCGCCCGCAGCCCAAGTCGAGTTGATGCGCACTTTCACGTATTGGTTTTCGTAAGCCGAAAGCGGGAAAGTCTTTTTGATGTAAGAACCGTCTCCGGTTTCGTTGGTGATTGTTCCAACGGTTGTCCAGGTTGTTCCAAAGTCTGTAGAAACCTGAACCTCGAAATTACCCCAAGTGGCAAGTGGCGCATAAGGCGAACTGTATGCACCTTGGCGGTAATCGAAACTCAACTCATAAGTGTCGGTATCAAGTGGCCCAACGTTGATCGTTGAGAATGTTCCTGTTGAAGCAGTCGAATAATCCCACATATTCTTGTAGATGTTCGTGTTAGGATTTCCTGGCGCTCCAGACGTGTTTCCTAGCGTCCAACCGGCAGTTGTCCAACCTGCAGGAACAGCCGTTGTGGCAAAACCTTCTGTCCAAGGCGCTGGCGTTACAGCAGCAGTCGTGAAACTGGTTGTTGCCCACGGACTTTTATCGTCTGTAGAACACAATCTTCTCATCCAGAAATAATACGTCTGATTCGAAGCCAAACCTGTAAGCGTCTCGATGTTCGTTCCAGCGGGAATTGGCGTGAAAGTATTGTTTTCAGACGGAATAGCGTTTGTTGTAGTCACGATGTACTCATAACCTTCGGCCGGAACCGTTTGCAAAGGATTTCCCCAAGTGATCGTAGCGCCTTCAAAAGTCGGGCTTTCGGCTGCCACGTAAGTGAGTTCCGGGCAAGACGGGATCGGTTCCCAGATCACGTCGTCTATGTAAGCGTAAGTATAAGATCCGCCAAGACGCTGGATTCCTATGTAAGAGCCGTTTCCGGAATAGTTCTCGAAAGAGATCGTGAATTCCTGGAAAGTTGTGGTAAGGTTCGTGATCGATGCAATTATTGTTGCATTGGCCGATGCCGTATTTCCGTCAAGGGCAACGATATCCAAAGAAGTCGACGCTGTTGCGCTTGTCTTTCTGGCTTTGAGTTTCAATCGATGCGTTCCGGCGGCCAGGTTCGTCAACTGCGGGCTAACTGCGATGAGTTTGTAGTTCGCCAGGTTGTAACCGCTGTCGTAAAAACTTACGTTGTTTGGCGTAGACGAAGGATCTGTAGAAGAAACGTTGATCGTTGGCCCAGAAGGCGAAATGAGTTTTGTCCAGCAGTTCGGAAGATTCGATCCAGACGCGATTCCGTCGAAAGTCTCATAAAAAGCCGTCGTTGGCAAACAAGTCGTGAAAGTGTTCGCAGTTGACGAATAAGCGCTTTCGCAAGTTGTTCCCGTTGGATAAGCATTCTTCGCACGGAAGAAATATTGCGTGTTGGCCTGCAATCCGTTCACGGTCAAAGTAGTTGTTGTTGGATTTACCGTAAAAGGCGATCCTGCGACCATATTCGTGAAATTGTTGTCTGTGGCAACCTCAACGATCGTGTTGTAGGTTTCGGCAGTTCCGTTTTCGGTCGCTGTCCAGTTCAAAACGAAAGAGTTCGTGGCTTGAGCCGATGCAGCAAGGCCAGAAACGCTTTGCAGACAGTTCGTTATATTGCCCGAAAGCGGATTCTCTGTAAGATACAACGGCCCGCCAGTACAAGCCGAACTCACCGAATAGATCGTGTAAACGTAATTGTTGTTCCCACGGATTCCGTTGTTGTAGTTATTCTCGAACGACGTGCCTGTGCCGTAGTAAGCCACGTAAGCGTTCAAAGCCGTGCTGTTTCCTACTGCGTAAGTCGTTCCGTTTACAGGAAGGTTTGGCGTTGTTCCGGCAATCGTTCTCAAAACGAGGTAACGGTCGGCCGCTGGTGTAGCCGCGGTAAAGCTGGCGTTGATGATGATTCCGGTGTTGGTTAGAACCAGATTCGTCGGTTGAGCCGCTGGCGCGATACAAGCCGCAGGTGGCGTCCAGTTGAAAGTAAGCCCGTTTTGCGGAAGTGCCGTGCTGTTTGTGGTAACGCCAACAGAAGTCGTAGTTCCGGCAGTTGTAGACGTCCAGTTGCTGGCCGTTGTTCCCATTGACAGACGCGTGTTGAAATCGCTGTTCGTAGCGCCTCTCAAACCAACCTGAACGTTCGAAGAAGTCGGGATTCCGGTCACTTTGTAGTCGTATGCCATACCAATCGTGTTGTCTTCACGCAATCTGATCTGGAAATTCCAGTCGAAGAAAGCTGTAGTAGAAGTCGAAGCCGAGTAAGGTCTGAAGTGTTTCCATTGGATCACGAACTCGCGGTTTGGCGCCGTTCCCACAACCTGGTAAGACAAATCTCCGGTCAATCCGTTAATGTCGTACAAAGCGTGCAAGTCGTTGGCCGAAGCCGCGATAACGCCAGCATAAGCGATCGAAGACGAAATTGGCGTGTAAGTATCAGAAGTAGACGTTCCGAAATTCACGAATCCGTTGGCGCAAACGTTCAAGCCCGTGTAGGCATTTCCGGCGTAAGTGAACGTAAACGGAATCGTTCCGGCTGGCAAGTTGTAAACCTGATCGTCGATTTTCCCGGTTCCGGTAAGCGAGGTTGAAACGGCCAAAACCGTCGGGTTATCAAGTTCGGTGTAAGCTTGGGCCGTACTTTGCGAAAACCCGTAATTGGCCACGTTCTGGGCCGCGAGATTCCCAGAAAGGAAAAACGCAAAACACAAAGCGAGCGAAAAACGCGCAAAATTGCTTCGTGTCGAAGGTAATTTTTGAATCATTTGTTGTAAGAATTTTAATGCAACAAAAATACCTTATCTGGAACTGTTATAAATAAAGTGATGCCGATTTACGGAAATTCACCAATCCTAACAATCGCCCGTAAAAAAACTCAAAATATTAACGTAAAAATTTTCTTACGGATGCGTTTTTTGGCAGAATGGCGATTGTCACTTTTGGC
>JBCNQO010000202.1:0-4774 GCA_039592825.1 Flavobacterium sp. | reverse complement strand
TACCTTCTGTCAGTTCGAATAGTTCGGGTCACCATGGCACGGTTTTTCCGCTTCGCTTTAGGATTCACACGGATTTCCGCCGCAAACTTAACTTGCCTTAACTTCTTAATGGTTTGATATTCTCGTGGTGAAGTTTGGTTCTTAATTCTTTTGCCGCGGATTAGCGGATTCTCACAGATCTAACCGAGAAGCTGTGGTTACGACTGATCCAAAACTGTACACCGCACAGATTCGGCTCAGCGATAAGCGAAGCGCCTTAATGTTCTTAATGAACTTAATGGTATGTTTTACCACGGATGCACGGATTTTTACATTCTGCCAGATTGCACTGCTCAGGTCAACGATCACACAGATTTTCGCTTCGCTTGAAGATTCACACGGATTCTTCGCCGCAAACTTAACTTGCCTTAACTTCTTAATGGTTTGAAATTCTCGTGGTGAAGTTTGGTTCTTAATTGTTTTGCCGCGGATTAGCGGATTCTCGCAAATCTAACCGAGAAAGGACCGCAACTAGTTATACAATCTCCATCGCAAAGATTCGGCTCAGCGATAAGCGAAGCGCCTTAATGCTCTTAATGAACTTAACGCCCTTAATGGTATTATTTCACCACGGATGCACGGATTTTTACATTCTGCCAGATTGCACTGCTCAGGTTAACGATCACACAGATTTTCGCTTCGCTTTAAGATTCACACGGATTCTTCGCCGCAAACTTAACTTGCCTTAACTTCTTAATGGTTTGAAATTCTCGTGGTGAAGTTTGGTTCTTAATCCTTTTGTCGCGGATTGGCGGATTCTCGCAGATCCAACCGAAAAGTTGTGGCTACAATTGACGTCGTAAAGATTCAGCTCAGCGATAAGCGAAGCGCCTTAATGTTCTTAATGGTTCAAAAAAACGCTTAACTGTGAAGTGAAGAAGTCGAACAACGAACTTTGAATAACGAACTTTGAAGTTTTATTACATCACAAAACCGCCGGGTTGGCTATGTTCACCGGACTTCCCGATGCAAACGCTACGACATTCCCGAAAGCCCTCGAAAAATAAAGCTCATAACCGCTTTGCTCCACGTATCCCAAATGAGGCGTACAAACCACATTTTCCATATTCAACAAAGGATTACCTGAATCAAGAATCGGTTCGTTTTCGAAAACGTCGATTCCCGCAAAACCCGGATTTCCATTTTGCAAAGCGCGAAGAAGTGCGCCTTTTTCGATAAGTTCGGCTCGGGAGGTATTGATCAAAGCCGCGGTCGGTTTCATTAACGCCAGATCATCGGCAGTCACGATTCCAAAAGTCGCGTCGGTTAAACGCAAGTGCAAGGTCACGACGTCTGATTGGGCAAAAAACTCATGTCTGGAATTGGCGGCCAGAAAACCATCGGCGACAGCCTTGTTACGAGAATTTTCGCTTCCCCAAATCACGACTTCGGCACCGAATGCTTTGACATAACCGGCAATTCGCCGCCCGATTTTGCCATAACCCCAAATCCCGATTCGATTGCCGTGAACCGTCGTTCCTATGTTGGTTTGCCACTCGCCTTTCTTCATTGCATCGATTGCCTGAGGTATTTTGCGCAAGACGTTCATGAGCAAAATCCAGGTCAATTCGGCCGGAGCGACTGGCGAACCTATTCCTTCGGCAACCGCCACGCCAAAACGCGAACACGCCTCAAGGTCGAGATGGTTCGAGATTTTACCGGTCTGGCTGATGAGTTTCAGGTTGGGCAAAAGCGAAAGCAGTTCCGCGTCTATTGTGGTTCTCTCGCGGATAAGCACGAGAATTTCGGCTTCGACGATTTTGTCGGCCAGCGCTTTCGGGTCTTGAAAAGTTTCATTCAGAACCGTAACCTCGAATCCTTCAAGTAAGCTGAAACAATCGAGATTCGGAACGGCATTCTGGTAATCGTCAAGGATAAAGACTTTCATCTTGAGCGAAATTTACCCGTGAATCGTTTCCTTTTTGCCGTAATTGGCGATGATCGTGGCCTCGTGGTCGAGCCATTCGCGCCAGCGTTTCTCCACGTCGACGTTTCCGCCGTATTTTCTTGCGTAAGTGATGAATGTCGTGTAATGTCCGGCCTCGCTTTCCATGAGTTCGCGGTAGAATTTGGCCAGTTCCTCGTCTTTCACGTTTTCGGACAACACCTTGAAACGCTCACAACTTCTGGCTTCGATCATGGCAGAAAAAAGCATTCTTTCCACAAAACCTTTTTCGCGACTGCCGTCGGCGTTGGCTTTCATGTATTTGGCCAGTTCGCCCACATAATCGTCTTTTCGTTCACGTCCTAACTTGAAACCGCGTTGCTTGATGATGTCGTGCACCATCTGAAAATGCGAAATTTCTTCCTGCGCCAGTTCGAGCATATCGGTCACCAGATCTTCATATTCGGAATTGAGTGCAATGATCGTGATCGCGTTCGTAGCGGCTTTCTGCTCGCACCACGCGTGATCGGTAAGGATTTCCTCTATGTTGTTTTCCACCAGCGCAACCCAGCGCGGGTCTGTGGGTAATTGGAGTCTGAATGTGGACATACCTAGGGTTCAGGGTGAAGGGTTCAAGGTTCAGTGTAAAAGTGAAAGAGCCAAGACAAAATCACTACACTATCGGTACAATCTTGATTCTTGGCTCTTGATTCTTGAATCTATTACGTATCAGAAAACGAAAATCGCACGTTCGCTCATCAAAGCGTTCACCTCGTCTCCTACTTCGGCAATGATTTCCTCGTTGTCTTTGTTGGTAAGTACGCGGTCGATAAGTTCCACTACGGTTTCCATATCGGCTTCAACCAAACCACGTGTCGTGATCGCAGGCGTTCCTATGCGGATTCCAGAGGTTACGAATGGCGATTTGTCGTCGAATGGCACCATGTTCTTGTTTACCGTGATTTCGGCTTTCACCAAGGCGTTTTCGGCTTCTTTGCCCGTAATGCCTTTGTTGCGAAGGTCGATAAGCATCATGTGGTTGTCGGTTCCTCCAGAGATAAGGTCGTAGCCGCGTTTCACGAAAGCTTCGGCCATGGCTTTGGCGTTCTTTTGGACTTGCATCGCATATTGAAAGAACTCGTCCGTCAAGGCTTCACCAAATGCTACCGCTTTTGCTGCGATGATGTGCATCAACGGTCCGCCTTGGTTTCCTGGAAATACCGAAAGGTCGAGCAAAGAAGACATCATTCTGATTTCTCCCTTAGGACCTGTAATTCCCCACGGATTCTCAAAATCTTTGCCCATAAGGATCATGCCGCCTCTTGGTCCGCGAAGGGTTTTGTGAGTTGTGGTAGTTACGATATGACAATGCGGAATAGGGTCGTTCATCAAACCTTTGGCGATGAGTCCGGCCGGGTGCGAGATATCGGCCAAAAGCAAAGCCCCGACACTGTCTGCAATCTTGCGGAAACGCTCGAAGTCCATATCACGACAGTAAGCCGACGCTCCTGCGATAATCATTTTAGGTTGCTCTTTCGTAGCGATTTCCTGGATTTTGTCGTAATCAAAACGGCCTGTTTCTTTCTCAACTCCGTAAAAAGCGGTTTGGTAAAGTTTACCCGAGAAGTTCACCGGAGAACCGTGCGTGAGGTGTCCGCCGTGCGAAAGGTCGAAGCCCAGGATTTTGTCGCCTGGCTTCAGACAAGCTGCGTAAACAGCCGTGTTGGCCTGAGATCCAGAGTGTGGTTGCACGTTGGCATATTCGGCTCCGAAAAGCGCCTTGGCACGATCTATCGCGATCTGCTCGACGATGTCCACAACTTCGCAACCACCGTAATATCTGCGTCCGGGATAGCCTTCGGCGTATTTATTGGTCAGACAAGATCCGGCGGCTTCCATTACCTGGTCGCTCACGAAATTCTCGGACGCGATTAGCTCCAATCCGTGAATCTGTCGGTCTTGTTCATCAAGTATCAAATCAAAAATTTCCTGGTCGTTGCGCATGTTATAAAGTTTCGTTAAAGTGAGCCCAAAAGTACGAATAACGTTTGGTAAAAAGAATGTTACTTCTAAATTTGATTGCTCGATTTAACAAGCTTTTCACAAACAAACCATATCCAAAATATGCTTATAACAGCTAACGACCCAAATAGGAAATCATGGCTCGAAGTGCCCGAAAACAGTGACTTCCCCATTCAAAATATTCCTTTTGGCGTATTTCTTACAAAAGAACATGTCGTAACTATAGGAACGCGCATAGGCGACTTCGCGATTGACCTTGGTGCGCTTCAGCAACTCGACTATTTCGAGGGCATCGAACTCACCGACGACATGTTCATGCAAGATACCTTGAACGACTTCATTTCGGACGGGCACAAAACCTGGAGACAGGTAAGAAACCGCATCGCCGACATTTTCGACGCCCAGAATGCCAAGCTTCGCGACAATGCCGAACATTGCGAAATCGTGATTTTCAACATAGACGACGTAGAGATGCAACTTCCTGTGTTGATTGGCGATTACACCGATTTTTACTCGAGCCGCGAGCACGCCACCAACGTAGGGAAAATGTTCCGCGACCCGGAGAATGCGCTTTTGCCGAACTGGCTTCATATTCCTGTGGGCTACCACGGCAGAAGTTCAACCGTCGTACCTTCTGGAATTCCTGTTCACAGACCAATGGGCCAGACTTTGCCCAATGGCGAAACGACACCGGTTTTCGGGCCGTCGCGTTTGGTGGACTTCGAACTGGAAACAGGTTTTATTACTACCGACGCCAACATTATGGGCGAAAACATTCCGGTGCACGAGGCCGAACAGCACATTTTTGGTATGGTGCTTCTGAACGAC
>JBCNQO010000201.1:0-4775 GCA_039592825.1 Flavobacterium sp. | reverse complement strand
CGAAAGGATTAGGTTCACGATATAACGGCCGTCGCTCTGGAAGGCGCTAAAGAAATTGCGGTTCGGGAAATAAAGGTTGATGCGCGAAAGCGTGTTTTCGAGACCGACGCCAGAATGTTTGCCGGCAGTCCTTTCCTTATGGATCGTATTGGCCACGCGAAACCCGATTTGGTTGGGCGTAATGTCGAAGCTGATGTCGATTCCGGTGTCGTCTACCGGCGCGGCTCCGTGCTTGAACGCGTTCTCGACGAAAGAGATGAAAAGCAGTGGCGGAATCATCGTGTCGCCGGCGTCTCCGTTTATGGTAAAATTGACTTTGTTGTTGGCCGTCAAGCGGAGTTTGGACAGCTCGATATAATCCGAAAGGTATTGCAGATCGTCCTCGAGACGCACGATGTCCTTGTCGGTTTCATACAGAACATAGCGCATCAGGTTCGACAGACTGATGATCGCTTCCGGGCCTTCGGACGCCTTTTTGATCGAAAGCGAATAAATGGTGTTCAGCGAATTGAAGAAGAAATGCGGATTCAATTGGGCTTTGAGAAACATAAGTTCTGCCGCGCGTTTCTCGGTTGCGGTTTCCATCTGTTTCTTGCTCGAATCGCTCCATTCGATGTAAAGGCGCGACATCGTACTGGCCAAAGCGTGAAGCGTGAAAGTCACCAAAGACGGAATGTAGCGCATGGCAAAATCGGGTGGCGCCGGATTCGGGTTTTGCAAAAAGCGTCTCGGCGGACGGAATTCCCCGTAAACGGCCGTGAGATAAGAAAGCCCGAAGACCAAAGGCACGATTACCAGTAAATATTGGTTGAGTTTTCTTGCGATGAGAAACTTCGGAACCAAGACAAAATAGTTGAAGTAGAAAAGCCCGAGCGCGATGATAAGCCGGAACAAAAGCCAGATGTCGAATTCCCCGCCTCGCGTGACCATATCCATGAATGGGATAGAAAGCAACAAAAACCACAGCATGAGATGCAGCAGGAAGTTTCTGGTGTTTCCGGAAAAGTGCGGGTAAATCCTTTTCAGCATTTAGTCCTGATTTTGAGCGAATCGATTTCTTTGGCGCTAACCGACGGGTTCTCGCTTTTCACGAGTTTTCGCTTGACCAATGCCGATACTTTCACCGCATCGAGGCTGTCGCAAAAAGGCACATGGCCCGCGACGCCCGGAATGTCGGTTTGTCGTATCACGGTTTTCGACCTGATCACGATGTCATAACCGAAACCGTCTTGTGTAGCGTAAACTTTTGTCGAAATGTCTTCTGTTTGCTTGTTGCACGAAAGGTAGCAAAGGGCAAGAAGCAAGAATGTCAAGGTTCTCATAAATAATTGGGAAAAAAAGGGGCCGAATCCTCAAAAATCCGACCCCAGAAACAAAAAACAATTAATCTTCGTCTTCGTAAGCCTCGTCTGGCTTGAACTCGTACATGTCGTCGTAGTAGTAATTGCCGTTTTTGCCCAGCAACACAAAACTGCGCGTGCCGTTTTCTATTACAGACGCGTCCTGACGGAAAGCGCCCTCGAAATTGGTCTTCTTTTTCCACTTGTCTGTCGTGGGTTCGTATTCCCAGGTGCTGTTGTGACCGTTTCCACCGCAGACGTAACCGCGGCTTCCAATCGCAAATCCTGTGGCGTTGGCGCGCACGATTTCGTAAGAGCTTTTGTCGTCTATGTCTTTGAGTCGCGTCCAGGTTTCGCTCGAAAGATCAAACGACCAGAAATCGACCTGATTGATGTTGTTCGAGGCGCCGGTTCCCATATAGACGACGTTCCCGATCGTGAAGTTCGTGGCCTCGCGTCTCTTGTTGCCGCCAAAGCCGAAAAGTTCTTCCCACGCGTTGGTCGTCGGATTGTAGCGCCAGAAATCTTTCTTGTCGTTGGTGCCGTCGAATCCTGTGCCCACGTATCCGTAAGTGTCCGAACTGAAAGCTACCGCCGCGCGTCTGGCCGTTCCACCGAAATTCGGGATCGCTTGCCAGGTGTTGGCGTTGGTGTCGTATTTGTAGAAATCGCCCAACTGGTTCGTTCCGTCGTAACCCGTTCCTACATATCCGTCCGAACCTATCGCGAAAGCAACGGCCGAACTTCTTGGCGTGCCCGGAAAGTTCGAGACTTGTGTCCAATAACCGCCATTTACGTCATACTTCCAGAAATCGGTTAAATAATCGTCTCCGTCGTAGCCCGTTCCCATGAACGCGAAATCGCCAATGGTGAAACTCACGGCGCTGCCACGTGGCGTTCCGTCGAAAACTGTCGAGACGAGCCAGTTTCCTTTTATGGATTCGTCGTCGTCCGAGCATCCGGAAAATAATAAAGCGAGAAAGGCGAAAGCGGGCAACAGTAGTTTTTTGTCGTATAGCATAGTTGATGATTTTTGAATGCGGACCAAACTTAGTGCTTGCTTTGGTCGATGCATAGCGCAATATGCCAACGGGCGATTTTTGTCTGCAAATGCCTTTTTTTGGCTGTTGGATGGTTTCCAGGCGTGCTTATCGCAGCTTTTGGGCTTTCCGTCGATACAAAAAAACGCATTGCCGATATTGTTTCCCGCGGTCGTAGCCTGCACATACTTTTGGCGGCATGATCCACAGCACTAAACTTTTTGTCATTTGCCTTATCGGAATTCTTGCCGCGTCTTGTGGCGATACCGATATCTGGCTCGACTCTGACCAACTCACCGGAAGCAATCTTCGGCTTATCGAGATCGACACTTTCCAGGTGAACATGTCAACATTCAAGTTCGACAGTATCGTGAACGATTCGGGAAACCGAATTCTTATCGGTCAATACGAAGATCCTATTTTCGGAAAGGTCCGTGCCGACGCTTTCGCGGAATTGGTTCCGGCCACTTACTACATTCCAGAGAACACGGTTTTCGATTCAATCGCACTCAATCTGCCTTATGACGATTATTTCTACGCCGACACTTTGGCCTACCAACATCTTCAGGTGCGCCAACTCACCAAGACGATCAAGCTAGCGAACGGCGTTTCCGATTATTACAACACGGCCAATTTTGAGGCTTCGAATACACTTTTGGGCGAAACCTATTTTTTGCCTCGAACGAGTAAGGATTCGGTTACGGTAAAATTGTCGAATACTTTGGGCCAGACGCTTTACGACAACATAAGGTCGGGGCAAATTGCCAGTGCCGAGACTTTGCGCGATTATTTCAAAGGGATAAAAATCAGTCCGGCCGATTCCGACAACGCAGCCATTATGGGTTACAATGTGCAGCAAATGTACGTTCGGCTTTACTATTCGTACCCAGGAAACGAAGACAGCGAAAGTTATCTCGACTTCAAGCTCAATGGCATCGATGAGGTGCGCAAGTATGCCACGAGAATCACCAGCGATAGATCGGGAACGCCTTTTTCGGGGTTGGCGAATCAGGAAACTGAACTTTCTTCGGCTTCGGCCAGCAATCTGACTTATATGCAAAGTGGCATCGGCGTGACGGCGAAGATCAAGTTCCCGACGATACGCTCCATAAAAGACATAAAAGACATAAACGACAACAACGGCAAGATTTTCAAGGCCAACCTCAAGTTGCGCATCAACCCGAACTATTACGACAAGAAACTTTATGCCGTAGACTCGATGTATGTGCTCGTGGTAGACCAGAACAACGACATTTTCCAGGTGTTGCCAGACGAGGCAGGAAACGAGGCCAGAGCTTACATAAAACGCGAGAATACCGAATACAACGAGGTTTATGTGATCGTTCCGGTGACGACTTTCTTGCAGAAGATGCTCGACAGTCCGGAATATCTCAATTACGGGATTGCGCTCATGCCAGTTGGCTACAATTCTGCGGTGAGCCGACTCGTGATCAATGGCCCGACTATCCAGAACAACGAATCCAAACTTGAACTCATTTATGCGATATACGATTAGCGCCTGCCTTTTTTTGCTCATTGGCGCCAGAAACCACGCCCAGACCAATAACCAAACGGGTTCGCCTTACTCGCTTTTCGGACTCGGAAGACTCAACGAAGCTTCTCCGGGCAAGACCAACGCCATGGGAGAGTCGGGGATTGCCTTGCCGATGACTTCGGAAATCAACAACCTGAATCCGGCGGCTTATGCCACGATCCCGGACAAGTTTTTCATGTTCGACCTTGGCGGGAAAGGCGAGAGCACGAATTACGCCAATGCCGATTCGGGCGAAAAGGCCACGACTTTCTCTTTTTCGAATATTGCCTTTGCGTTCGCGCTTTCCAAAAACGACGGCATTGGCGTGAGTTTGCTACCGTATTCCGACGTTGGCTACAATATTACCGGCGTTCGCGGCGAGATCGAAGGATCGGACGATACTTATGCGAGCGACGTTTCGGGTTCGGGCGGACTCAGTGCTTTTACGCTCAATTACGGGCGAAAGATCGGGTCGCGTTTCAATATTGGTTTGGGCGTGAATTACCTTTTCGGAAAGATTGAGCAGGACGAATACGCTACCATCGGAAACGATTTGTTGATTGTGCAGCAGTCCAATTTTTACCGAGGTTTCCGATTCACTTTGGGCGCTCAGGCAAAGGCTTCCGAGAACTTCACTTTGGCAACGACGCTCAAACTTCCGGCTTCGGTGAAAGGTTCGCGCGATCTCACGGCTTACAAAGTCGTCGACCTGATCCAGACAAGTCTCGAGGTGGCCACAGACGAACGCATCGACAGTTTCAAACTTCCGGCCGAACTCACTTTTGGCGGTTATTATAGAATCGGCGAAAGCCTTGGTATTACTGCCGATTACAGAAGATCGTTCTGGTCAGCAACCGGAAT
>JBCNQO010000200.1:0-4787 GCA_039592825.1 Flavobacterium sp. | reverse complement strand
CATGAAAGTCGTAATCGGAATGTGTAATTTTCTGCCTTGCTGTGCCTGCGTGTAGCATTTATCTACGATATATTCGTCCAAGCCATTGCTGTTCATGTAATACGAACCGTCTCGTTCGCGCACGCAGCTCGGCTTTCCGTCGGTTATCATGAAGATCTGTTTGTTGGTGTTCCTTTTCCGGCGCAAAATGTCCATTGCCAGTTGCAAACCCGCTACAGTGTTGGTGTGATACGGCCCTACTTTCAGGTACGGAAGATCTTTTATCGCGATTGACCAGGCGTCGTTCCCGAACACGATAATGTCCAAAGTGTCTTTCGGATAACGCGTCGTGATGAGTTCGGCCAACGCCATGGCGACCTTTTTGGCCGGCGTGATGCGGTCTTCGCCGTACAAGATCATGCTGTGCGAGATGTCTATCATCAAAACCGTGCTCATCTGGGCTTTGTAACGCGATTCTTCTACTATAAGGTCATTTTCCGTCAAGCGGAATTCTTCAGTGCCGTTGTTGATCTGGGCGTTCCGAAGACTTTCCGTAAGCGAGATCCTTTCGAGTCCGTCGCCAAATTGGTATTCGCGGAATTCTCCGGTATGTTCGTCTCCTCTACCCGTAAATTTGGTTCTGTGATTGCCCGATCCTTGCTTTTGCAGATTTCCGAAAATGTGTTCCAAAGCTTGTTTTCGGATCGCTCGTTCGGTCTTGGCCGTGATTGAAAGTCCCGGCGGGCCGTCGTCTTCGAACTCTTCGCGTATGTAACCTTTCTTTTTCAGATCTTCTACAAAATCCTCGATCGTGTAATTTTCGTCTGTAAGATTGTATTCCGAATCGAGTTCACGCAACCAATCGAGCGCTTCCTCGAGATCGCCCGAAGTATGCGTGATAAGTTCCTTGAAAATGTCGAAAAGACGATCGAATGGCGACAATTCGGGCGCTTGGTAGGAATGGAAGCGAAACCCTTTTCTGAATGTATTGTCCATGGGCCTAAAATTACGGCAATTTCACGCGTGACGATTGGCATCCGATACTAATTTTAAGTTAAATCGGACGTAGCCCAAACCCATAAAAATCGTACTTTTATGGCCGGCAAAAGCCTACACAGACAAACCATGAAAATCGAACAAATTTATACCGGATGCATCGCCCAGGCAGCTTATTACCTGGAAAGCGATGGAGAAGCGGCCATTTTTGACCCTTTGCGCGAAGTACAATCCTACATTGACAAAGCCCAAAAGGACAACGCGACCGTAAAATACATTTTTGAAACCCATTTCCACGCCGATTTCGTGTCGGGACATTTGGATCTGGCCAAGAAAACGGGGGCGAAAATCGTCTACGGACCGACTGCGAAGCCTGAATTCGACGCCTACATCGCATCGGACAACGAGGAATTCAAAGTCGGGAAATACACCATAAAAGCGATCCACACGCCTGGTCATACCATGGAAAGCACTTGTTATCTGCTTTCGGATGAAAACGGAAAAGCGCACGGCATCATCACGGGCGACACGTTGTTCATTGGCGACGTGGGCCGACCGGATCTTGCCCAGGAAGTCGTAGCCGATCTGACTCAAGAGAAATTGGCAGGTTTTCTGTTCGATTCCTTGAGAAACAAAATCATGCCGTTGGCCGACGAACTTATCGTTTACCCGAGCCACGGTGCGGGAAGCGCGTGCGGAAAGAACATGAGCAAGGAAACCACGGATACCCTCGGCAACCAGAAAATGACGAATTACGCTTTGAGAGCCGATATGAGCAAGGAAGAATTTACCGAAGAACTGCTCAACGGATTGGGCGCGCCTCCGGCCTATTTCCCTCAAAACGTCAAGATGAACATCAAAGGTTACGAAAGCCTTGACGACGTTTTGGCCAATAGTAAAAAAGCGATGTCGGCCAAAGCTTTCGAGGCCGCGGCAAACGAAACTGACGCGATTATCCTGGACGTTCGCCACGAGTCGGAATTCGTGAAGGAACACATCCCGAACTCTATTTTCATTGGATTGCAAGGCCAATTCGCACCTTGGGTCGGGGCTTTGCTTATGAACGTGAACCAACCTTTGCTTCTGGTTACGCCCGAAGGCAAAGAGGAAGAAGCGATCACGAGGCTTTCCAGAGTCGGATTCGACCACGTCATCGGTTATCTCGAAGGCGGACTCGAAAGTTGGAAAAACGCAGGTTTTGAGACAGACGACATGAAGTCGATATCGCCAGAGGAATTCGCATCGGCCGCGACCGAAAAACCTGTCGTCGATGCCAGAAAGCCTGGAGAATTCGAGTCGGAACATGTGAAAGATGCGCTGAGTTTCCCGCTTGACACCGTAAACGAGAACTTCGCCAGCCTTCCGAAAGACGAATTTTACCTGCATTGCGCCGGCGGTTATCGTTCGGTAATTATGGGCTCGATCCTCAAATCGCGTGGCATCCACAATTTCATCAACGTGGAAAAAGGCATGGCGGGCATTCGCAAGACCGATGTCGCGCTGACCAATTTCGCCTGTCCGTCGGGTTCCAAATAAGGGAAACAATAAGAAAATTTTAGGCCGTGCAATTCGTGTACGGCTTTATTTTTAGATACATTTGCACACGAAAAATCAATGTTAATAATGAAAAAAGCTTTTTTGGCGCTGGCCATTCCGGCACTTCTGGTTGCCTGTAATTCGGCCGGAGATAATGAGTTCGTACTCAAAGGAACCGTTTCTGGTGTGGACGGCAAAAAAATCATCCTCAAAAGACAGGACGATTCGATAGGATCTGTAAATGTGGACACCGTAAAGATCGAGAACGGGAAATTCGAGTTCAAGGCGAAGATTGCCGAGCCGGAAATGTACGGCCTCGAGATTGAAGGCTTGCAGACGATTTCACCTTTCATCGCCGAAGAAGGAAACATTGACATCGCGATCAACAAAGACAGCATCTACAAGAACAAGGTTTCGGGAACTTTCAACAACGACAAGTTTACCGAATATGGCGATTTGAGTGCAAAATTGACGACTGACCTGGGCAACGACTGGAAGAAGATCCAACCGCAATATCTCGCGGCCCAACAAAAGAACGACACGGCCACGGTGAATAAGATCCGCAAGGAAATGGACGCCAAGCAGAAAGTCATGACCGAGAAAATCATGAAATGGACCAAGGCAAACCCGAAGGCTTATGTCACGATTTTCCTTATCGGAAACGGTTTCAGGACTTTCGAGCCAAACGTTGCCGAAATCGAGGAACTTTACAACAACCTTGATCCGGAACTCAAGAAAACCAAAGCCGGCAAGAAATTGGGCGAACAGATCAAGAAAGCCAAAGTGGTTGAAGTCGGAAGACGCGCTCCGGAATTCTCGGCGGCGACTCCAGAAGGCAAACAGGTTTCGTTGAAAGAAGCGCGCGGAAAAGTGACTTTGATCGATTTCTGGGCTTCGTGGTGCGGTCCTTGCCGAAAAGCGAATCCCGAAGTTGTGGCACTTTACAACGAGTTCCACGCCAAAGGGCTTAACATCGTGGGTGTTTCTCTAGACAAATCTGCCGACAAATGGAAAGAAGCCATCGCCAAAGACGGCCTTGTATGGACGCAGGTTTCGAACCTTCAGGAATGGCAAGACCCGATCGCCAAAAGATATGGCGTTGAAGCGATTCCAAGCAGCTTCGTAGTAAACCAATACGGCGTTGTGGTAGGAAAAGATCTTCACGGAGCCGAACTTCGCAAGAAAGTCGAAGAATGGTTGGCCAAACCAGACGTTCCGAAATAAAAAACAGAATCCTCCACACCGGAGGATTTTTTTTCGCCTTTACGTTATTGGTGTTCAAACGCTTGCAAAATACTTTGGAAATATCTGCCCAATAAACTTGCAAAGCCCAAAAAGCGGCTTATATTTGCAGCCGGTTAAGCCAAGGGAAGATACTCAAGCGGCCAACGAGGACGGACTGTAAATCCGTTGGGAAACCTTCGCAGGTTCGAATCCTGCTCTTCCCACAATTAAATGCAAAAAAAAATTAGGGCAACAAGCTTCGCTTGATTGCCCTAATTTTTTTTCGCATTTAATATGTGAAGGTTCCCTTCACATGGATCACGTCGCTTCGCGACGTAATCCTGTGGGAAGAGCAGGATTTTACTCTGTAGTTATTAGTACTCCCAAAAAAAGAACCGACGCGCGAAGCGCGGACTCCAGTCGAAGAATCAGGTTTCAAAGCTAAATTTCCCGATTACTCCAAAAAAAGGAAACCGACGCGCGCAGCGCGGCCAAAATAACAAAACAAGGCGCGCAGCGCCGGAGAAAAAAGAAAATCCAGAAGTGCGCAAGCACCTCCAAACAAAGGCGCGCAACGCGAGCAAAACCCAAAAAAGCCCTAAGGACGTTTGGGCAACTCAATCTCAAAAGCCTCCGCCCGCTCAAAATTCCCAAGCTTACAGATTTCGGTTAGTGCCTGAACCAAAGGCCGCATCTGTTCGGGTTCGAACATTTCCTGAACGAACTCACGTTTGCCGTTCCTGTAGATGATAAGCGTTTTGAGCACGCCGTCGCAGCAATGGGTGTTCTGAAACTTGATTTTGGACGTATCGAATTTCTTGAGTTCCGATTCGAGTTTGGCGAAGGTTTTCTCGTCGAGTTTTGCTTTGTAATAGCCGATTTTGGTCGAATCGACTTCGCCTCCGTTCTTATAGATGCGCTCGATGTGCAGTTTTACCTCTCCATTTCCTTGTACTTGCAAATGATAAGTTGGGCAAAAACCGAAGCAGCCCGAAGTGTGGAAAACCACTTTCTCGAAAGTCGCGGGTTCGGTTTTGGTGGCGCAACTTGCT
>JBCNQO010000020.1:0-9651 GCA_039592825.1 Flavobacterium sp. | reverse complement strand
ACCTAGCCCTCCCGATAGCTATCGGGAGCCGGCGACTAGCCTTTTGCAGGAAAAGTCGTGATTTTCTTGGCTTAAAACAGCGCCCACAGTAAGCTCGTTTTAAGCCTTAGAAACGCCGGCTTTTACCAGAAAGCTAGTGCCAGGCAGCCGGATTAGCTTCAAAAAAAAAGCCCAACTAAAAGTCGGGCGTTTCACAAGTGCAGATTTGTTATTTCAGCGTTTTCACGAACTCGTTCACTTCTGCTTCGAGCGCTGTGTTGGCTGGTTTTGCGTCGCTAAGCGCGATTTTCTTTACGATTGCCATGACGATCAATCCTGGAATCATCGCAAGTAGCCCTCCCAACACGCCGGCGATTTTTTTGCCTGGCAGGAAATCTAGTGGCGCGACGTGTTCGAAGCCCATGATGCCACCAACTACGAGGAATGTTCCCAGTACGGTATAAGTGATCGTGTTGCCCAATTTTGACGATTGGCTTACTTCTATCCTGATTTCGTTTCCGTAGCTTTTTTGCCATTTAAGGTCTATAGAGGCGCCGATCTTGTTGCCGCTTCTGATCTTGAATTCGTGTGTCCATTGGTCTTTTTCGGGCGCTTTGTACGCGTCTTCGGAAAGTTCGTACTGGCCAAATTTCGACTGGATGCGGCTTCTTATTTCTGAAAGTGCCGCGGTTAGTGATGGCTCGAGGTTTCTGCCTTCTGCCGATTGTAGTGGATAGGTCATAATTGTAGTATTTTGCTTATTTATTGGTGGCCAAAAATAGGGAAGTAAAACCTTTTTGACTGTTAAGTTTGTTCGATTTTAGATTGAAATCTGACTTTAGTTCTGCACGACGAATTTTGCGGTTTTCCCAACTTCGCAATCGAAAAGATAGCCACAGCCGCCACCAAAGTTCATGGCCGTTTCGTGATCTGGGCCTTCTTCGAGTTGTGCCACGAAACGCATCTCTTTGTTGCAACAGTCGCAATTGGGTATTTCATCGTCCTGGATCCAGCTCGGGTTTCCTGCAATTTGCCCCAAAACGTCGCGTCGGCGGGCCGGATAATTCTCTCTTGCCGTGTCGTAATCGCTATCGTCTGAAACTACGATTTTGGTCGAATAATGCGTCTCTCTCAACGCCATCTGGCTGTTTGTCGGATGCACGTATTCCAAATCATCAGACGTTACGACAATCACTTTGTCGCCGCCCCAATCGTCGCAATTCTGCATAAAGATCATTTCATAGCCGATGTCGGTTTTGATCTTGCCCTGATATTGCAATTCAGCTCCGCAAGCGCATTTTGGCCATTCGAAACTGCTGTTGCGCTCTTTTACGGGAAGTCCGCCGAAGCTCGTTTGGTGCATGTCTTCGGATGCATCGGTTTTGACCAAAAGTCTTACGCCATCTGACGGATTTTCCGAATCGTCTTCGTCCGAAAAATCATCGTCGGAATCTGGCGTGCCAACATAAAAATACATCGGTTCTTCGTTCCAGAATTCGTCCCAGGTCACGATCTCGAAACCGTGGTCGAGAATCGTCTGCTTGGCTTTTTCCATCGAGTAACCTGGCAAAAATCCGTAAGTCGGTGCCACGTAAAAACCTTCTTCGTCAGACTTTGTCATGATCTTGAAAATGTGCGAACCATAAGGCGTATCGGCTCTTGCCACATAATTTCTCCAGATCGTTTCGAGAAGTCCGAAGCCAATATCGCAATCTTCATCGGTCACAGGATCTTCGTCTGGGAACTTCGGCCCGACGTCGTTGAGCGATTGGTCGTACATGTAGAAAGGCGAATCGGCAACTATTTTCGGGAAGTTTTCGAAAGCCATATTGTAACGATCCAGGAACTCCTGAAGCGAAAATACCAGCACCGCGGGCTTATCGAGATTTTTTATTGTAGTCATATTCTTGTTTTTATAGCGAAAACCTTTCGGCTTTTGCATCGTCATTGGTGTTGAATTCGGCTGGCCCAAAAGTCAGCAAATCCTGAATTCCGAAAGAAGACCAGGAATAGCCGCCTTTGGAGTAAGAAATCACGCTATATCGGTCATCGCTTTGTGGCGTGAGAATCCCGAAGTTCTTGAAACCATTTCTGTCGAGCGAAAAAACGGTTTGGAACAACAGGTCATCGAGCGCTTGCTTGTTCAGGTCGGCGCCGGCCAATTTCGTGGCGCGTCGGTAGGATTTTTCGGTATAGATCGGGACGAATATCTCGTTTGGCCACGACTTTTCGGACTCCTTCAATTCTGCCGATTTTACCAAAAGCCAACCACCGCTGTTTGCATAATCGCTCGAAAAATCCGGTTTATCGTTGGCCGGATCAATCGGCTCGCGGTCTGCAAAATCGACGTCGGCGGGATAAGCGGTACTTCTCCAAACCGACTTTGCGTTCAGGTGCTTCATCCACAAACCACTTGCGAAAGTAATCGTCATCGTGGCGCTCGCGTGACCGTTTTCCCCGAACCAATACGACTCGTTTCCGCTGGTCTTGATTTTCGGATCATCGCTCGAACGAACCTCATTAAGCTCACACTTGGTTATATAACCTTTTGCGTTTTTCCCGATCCAGTCGTCGTCGAAAAGACAATTGGCATCGAAGTTTCTCGCGATAGGCGAATCACCTTGGGCCGCGTCGTAAACAAGTCGCAAAGCGAACGCCAGATTGTCGCTGAAAAAAAGCGCGTCCGGATGAATCGTTTCCACATTTATGACCGCGGTTTTCGCGTCGAAATCAATCGCCTTTACCTTAACCTCATACAATTGTGCCATCTCTAAAACTTAAAAAAGAAAAACGCCACGGCCGCCCATTCTTTCTTGACGCCTCTCGCGTAACCGATTGTTGAACGGCTACTGTTTTCAACGGTTCCGTCGCTTTTGATGTAACCGATTGTCGAGCGGCTGCTGTTCTCGACCGTGCCGTCGCTTTTCACGTAACCCACTGTCGAGCGGCTTTTGTTTTCGATCGTTCCGTCAGATTTTATGTAGCCGATTGTCGAGTGGCTGCTGTTCTCGATCGTTCCGTCAGATTTGATGTAACCAACTGTAGAATGACTACTGTTTTCGATTGTTCCGTCAGATTTGATATAGCCAGTCGTGCTGCGGCTTCCCGACTCGATCGTTTGCGCTTTGGCGAACGAAATACCGCAAAGGACTACGGCAAGAGTGAGTAATTTTTTCATAAGATGTTTATTGGTTTTAGGGTTGAAAATCATTTTGTGTGATAAAACAGGCGTCGATTTTTATAGGATTTCCGATTGGTTTTAAGGCCTGTAAATCGTCGTCGTCTGACAATTCGGCCAGAAAATCTTCTTCGGAACTTGCGCTTCCTAAAACGACCCAAGGTTTTCCGGACTCGGTTTCCATGTAAAAAACCGCAACGTCCGCTCGCCCGAAATCTTCGTAGAAAACCTCACCGATCGGGCAATCCTGCAATTCGCCGATGCGTTCAAAACCCGTTTGGTTGTGGAACTTTCCGGCTTTCTCGATCAACTTTTTGCGCTCGGCCGATTCGGTTTCCCAACTGTCGTCATCGTCGCTTTGGGACGCATTGTTGAACTCGGGGCGAACCGTTCGGAACACGAAAAAACGTCCTTGATCGGTTTTGTAAATGCTGTAAATGTCGTAGCCGCCTGCCATAAAATCGAGGTTTATTCTGCGAACAAAGCCGCGACCTCGTCATAACCTTCGGCAAGCGCGATTTCACGAAACGACTGGCCGTTTGCGCTCCTGAAATTCGGGTCTGCACCGTTTTTCAGCAACAAGACGCACATGTCTTTGGCATTGCGATAAGCGGCCATGTGCAGCGAACTCTTGGGTTTCCCGTTGAAAATGGTGTCGATTTTCGCTCCGTTATCGATAAGGAATTGGGCGCGTTCCAACTGCTCGTTGTACGAAAAATGTCCCGGTTGATGATGGTAGACCAACTCGTACAAAGCCGTGTCTCCGTAATTGTTTTCGGCATTTACGTCGGCTCCGAATTCGAGCAAAACCTTGGCCACATTCAACGAATTCTCGTTCACGCCAACCGAAGTATTGATCAAAGGCCTGGCGCCCATTTCGGCATTTTTCACATTCGGATCGGCTCCATTCTTGATGAGATTGATCGCGCTTTCGGCCACTCCGGGATGGCTGAAACTAAAATAAGTGGACAGATCGTCCTGGTTCCATTCGCTCATGATTTGTAGTTTTTATTGTTTTTTTGATTGTGATTTAATTGAATTTGTCCAGTCGGATGCGTTTGTCGATTGGTTTTTCGGATTTATCGGAAATCACGGCTTCGCAATAATTGAAAAAGTCGTCGGCAGTTTCTGATCCCGACACTATGTACTCGACGGATTTGTCGAATTTGCCGGAAATCGTCGGCGCATTCGAAATCCCGCAATCGCGCAATTTTTCAGCTATCGACGGACGCAAAACCGCTTTGGCGATTGCCGTGAACAACAAATCGTTTATGCCCGATTCGTTGTCGTCGAATTCGTCCGAACTCGCATAAATCTCGAAAAACGTCTGGAACAGATTCCTCGAAAACGCCTTGAATTTGTCCGAATCGCAATTTCTGTATTCGATCAAACTGTAGTTTTCCCAATCGGCCGGACTGTATTTTTCTTCGTCTTCTGTCGTTCGGAACGAAATCGCCGCATAACGTTCGTGTGGCAAAATGTCGTACGAAATCCCGTCGACTAAAGCTGCGATTTCCGAAATCTCGTCTTTGTGCAATTCAAAAACTTCGAGCAAAGCTTCTTCTAATTCGTTTGAAATTTGGGACAAAGCTTCGGGTAAAAACGCGTCGTTCTGTTCAATTTTATTGGGCTCAGAAAACGTGTCGGTCGCCCATTGGTAACGTCCGTAAAAAGGATTGTCGATCGCAAAAGTCTTCGTGAAAGTCTTGTCGCGCAAGTTTTCCGATTTGAGGTAACACGTCACGTCAATTTGGAATTCACTTTCGTACAAACGCTTGTTCTCGGGCAGTTCACGGATGATGCCGAGCAGGTTTCTTGTATCCGTTTTCGAAGATTGAATCGGAACCGACAACTCAAAACGCATCGGCTTATCGGCTAAAAACGGAAAATCGAGTTGACTCGAAATGCTTTCTTTCGAACCCGATTTGTCATTGCGATCCAACAGAAAAATCTCGAATTGCCCTGACGTATCGTGAATCGAGATCACAAAACGCAAATCGTCAATCGCTCTGGGTTTTTCCAGATTTAGCGCAATCTCCAGATGCAAATTTTCGGTCGTAAAACCTTCCGGATTGCGTCTGTCGAATTGATTTTTGAGTGTGATATCGATTTCCATTTCCTGATTCGGATATTAGTTCAAAACCGCCTGAATTTTGGCAATGCGTTCCTTGACCTTTTCGATCATCGGTTGGCAATCGACTTTTGTGAGATAATCCAGAACTTCATTGAGTTCAGACAAACGTCTTGGCTCGCAGTCCATTTCCCACAAATCGAGCAACGCTTTTTCTTCCCATTTGGCGATTTTCTTTCTGCGCTTCAGATTCTGATCCACAAGATTGACAAATGGACTGTCGCCAGAAGTCGAAACCAAATCGTGTCCGAGACCGCGCAGAATACGCATTTTCTCGATCTGGCGTTCAATGTCGCTTTGGCTGTTGTTCCTGAATTTTACGGTGATGTTGTACAAAAGTTGATACAATTCGAACGTCGCTCCAAGTCTTAAAAATGCCGCGAACATCTCGGTTGATCCGAATTCTGCCGCGTTGTAAATGGCGCGATTTCCGTGCTCGTTCGGCATGTTGATGTCAAAACCGATTTCGACCAACTTCTCGATCGTTCCGACGGTTTCGGCCAACTCAAATGCGTTTCTAAATCGGTAAAATGTATGAAGCAAATTTTTGTCGGCTCCATATTTAAGCAAAAGATCAATGATTTCGGGTGCATTTCTTTGGGCATCGAGCGCGTAATGCAAAGCGGTTCTCGCCTCGTCCTGATTCGTGTAATTCGGATCTGCACCGTTTTCGAGCAAATGTTCTACGAACCAAAGCATTCCGCCACGGCACGCGCATTGCAAAACCGATTCGCCAATTTTATCCGAAACTGAAATCAAATCGGCTCCGGCTTTCACCAAACCTTTCACCATTTCGTCCGAAAACTCGTTCGTGGCGCGAATGGCGACATTGTGCGCCAGTATCTGGTCGTAATTCGCCTTGTCGGGATTCGCGCCAGCGTTCAGCAAAAGGTTGAACATTTCGAGATGCGCGGCTTCCGGATACCACGTTTCGCCCACGATCTCTATCGCATAATTGCCGTAATCGTCTTTCAAAGTATCAGGATTTACGCCGGTTGCCAGAATTTTGGCGAGTTTGGCAACGTCTTTTTTCTTGATGGCCGAAATCGCGTCGGCGCTGTAATCCTGGTTTTTATCTTCGTTGATCTTTGCTTTTCTCGTGGCCGCTTCCACTTTGTCCTCGAGATTGTAATCGGTATCAAAATTCTTGTAAACGAGTTCGAAACCGTCGTTGAATTTCTGGAACGCAAACGCTTCGGCGCGCGCATTGGCTTCTTTGTAATAGCCTTTGCTTATTCCTCCAATCACTTTCGCTTTCGCGTCCGAACCGATCTCGCCTTCTTTGGCCATCCAGCGTCCGCCGTTGCTCATGTAGAGAAAGAAGAATTGGTTCGTCGCTTTATTTTCGAGATACCAAAGCGGTTGCACGTTGCATTCGGGCACTTTCGCCTTTGTTCCGACCTCGATCGTTTCGAGCATTTCGGGTTCATTTACCGTAATCGTGATTGTGGCTTGTTGCAATTTTTCGAGCGTTTCCGAGTCAATTTCATCGAACGACTTATAGCCTTTTTCTTCCCAAAGATCGCCATGGTAAGTGAGTTGAAAATCGGAAACGATGTGCGATTTTATGTACTGACGCGCCACCGGAACATGATATTTCTGGAAGTCGAAAACAGATGCGGCATCTTTCCACGCAGACGGCGTTTTGGACTGCTCGAGCAATGCAAAAATAATGTTCAACGCATCGGTATGCGTTCTTGGGAAATCGAGGTCGTATTGCTTCGTGCGGTAAATCCTGACTGTCAGCGTATCGGACGTTTTGCCCAAAACCTTCGCGCCACGGAACGAATCCAACGAGTGATAAAAATGCGTGTCGAGATTCAGGTTCTCGATTTTCGGAAACAAATCTAAAGTGATCTCGCGTTCCACATAGCCGGTTTGGTGTTTGCGCAAAGCGAGCAAAATTGGTTTGTGCAGCTTGATTTCGCCGGTATCGATAAGGTCGTAAAGCGTTTGCCCGTGTTTGTTTTTAAGGTTCGGATCGGCTCCGTTTTCGATTAGGAATTCTAGGTTTTCGCCCGAAACGTAATAGCGACTCGCCGCGTGTTGCAAAACCGTCTGGCCCGATTCCGGATGCAGTTGGTTCAGGTCGATTCCGGCTTTGATCATTGGGCGAAGAAAACTGTCGACGCCTTGTTGTGCAGAAACGACTTCGAAAATGATTGGTTCGCGGTTCTCGAATACAGACGACGGAGAATCGGGATTCGCGCCGTGTTCGAGCAACAATTTGAATTCGCTCAATTCCTGACGACTGTGCGCAAGCGAAAGCACCGGCACATTGAAATACGTGTCGAAATGGTTCGCATCGGCACCGCAAACCAAAAGCGCTTCTAGCAATTCTGGGTTGCCGAGCGCTTTGAAAATGTGTTTTCCGTTGGCGTCGACCTGGTTTTTTAAAAGTATGAGCAGTGCTTTTTCGGGTGTCATTTTTGGGATTGTTTTGATTGATACGGAATCGCCGTTTTCAGTTTCGATTCGAGTTCATTTCTTGAGATTTTGTGAAGCATCGGCTGAAAAAGCGAATACCACAAATTGCCGTCATTGTCGAAAAAAAGATTGCTCCAACGGAAACTGTTCAGTTCTTCGCTAGAAAGATCTTGCTCGGTGAAATTGAACACGTAACCTTTCGTGAAATCGACGTCGGTGAAAACCAAGCGATCGATTCCGGCGACGAACCAGATTCCGTTCAAGGCTTCGTCTTTAATTGCGTTGTAGAACAGAACTTCGCCCGTAATCTGCTTTAGTTTTTCACTGATATTTTTCGGTTTTTCGTCTTTTCCGATTTCGAAAATTCCATATTCCGTAAGCAACAAATGACGCTCCGTAGAAAGCTTTACGACTTCTTCTTTTTGGCCGTTCCCGAAATAATAAGGCGCGATTTCTTTCTTGAAAACTGTTTGCAGATTGGTATTTTCAACCTTGAAAGATATATCGATTATTGACAGATTACTTCCGAAGAAAACCACAGAATTGTTGTCGTTCACGAAGATTTTGAGACTGTCGGGATTGTTCGAATAAGCCGAAGACGTGAGCTTGAGTTCGCTGTATTTGAAACGCTTTTCGTCTCCCGAAGCTTTTTTCGTGAGCAAAACGCCTTTGTTGTCGAGTTCGACTTTCCAGAAATCGTCCTGGTAACGGTTTACGATTTTAGATGCAGATTCCGAAATCACGTTAAAATCTGCGTCGGTTTCCCACATTTTCTTTTCGGTGAAAAAACGATAACCGTTTGCCGAACTTTCGATAAATCCGTTCGAATCCTTTTTTAGGAAATTCTTGGTTTTATGGACAATTTCGGGCGTCGACAAATCGAAATACCGCATTTCATCTTCACGGAATTCGTGAACGAACAAGCGATTCCTAAGCGAATCCACGTGAATTTTCTTATACCCAAAATCGATTGACGAACCGTTTTCGCGAGCGATAAAATTGGGCGAATAACTGCCAATCCGGTTGCGCCAATACATATTCTGGTGCTGGTTTTTCCCGAACGGATCATTGTACCAAACATTCCATCTGGCATTTATCCCAAAATGGCTGTCGGCATAGGATTCACTCGTCATTCTGGCGTTTTTCCACCAGATTGCAGGCGTGAAAAAAATCGCGCTCGACGACTGCTTTTGTTTGTCGGTAACTTGCAAAATCCACAACGGACATTCGGGAAATGGCGCGAACGGTGGCGATCCGTCGTAACTGTATTCAAATTTATTTTTGCCGTAACCCACGTAATTGTGCAACGCGAGTTCGTTTTCTTCGGTGAAAAATGTACCCGCGACAAGGTTTAGGTATTGCACCGCATCGCTTCCCACTTCGCCATTTTTGTCGACGCGTCCGTAAACGTAATCGACAAAAAGTTCCATGCAGATCCAATCGTCGAAATCGAAACGCTCGAGAAATTCATGCAGTTCTTTGGTGTCCTGACCAAAATGCCGCGCATAATCGACGATTTCCGTTTTAGACAAAATCGGTTTTGACGCTGGCGCATCATTCCATTGCAATTCAAAAATTTGTGTCGCCATTTACTGGAAATTCTGGTATTGGTTTTTGGAAAATGCAACGGCCGTTTTGAGCCTTTCTTCCAATTCTTTTCGGTTGATTTTATAAAGTCTGTCGCGGTAAAATGACGTCCACAAATTATCGTCTTTGTCGAAATACATTTGGGCGTAGAAATAGTCGTTTTTGTGTGGATCGGAAACTTGTTGCGTGTAATTGAAAACGTAGCCTTTCTCGAAATTCTCGACGGTGAAAACCAGTCGATCGTTTGCCGTAATGAACCAGATTCCACCCAAAACTTCGTCTTTTATGCCGTTGTAGAAAACCGCTTCGCCCGTGATTTCTTTCAGTTTCGGATTGAAATATTCGAGTG
>JBCNQO010000002.1:0-18127 GCA_039592825.1 Flavobacterium sp. | reverse complement strand
CTTTGAGCCACGTATAAACGTTCGTGTACTTGATTTTCCAGAAACTCGTGTTGATCTTGAAATAAGGATACGGACTCGCGCCGTCGCCCAAAAGCAACGAACGATAGCCGTCTCCGATAAAATTGCGTCCGTAACCCAAATTGAGGTTCAAGAATTTCGATGGCGTGAACGCGAGATTCGCTTCGGCCAAAGGAAAATCGTAAGCGTCGTCTTTGAATCGCTTGGCAATCCCGATGCCAGGAATGATTGCCGGGTTTCCGCCGTCTGGCTTGATCGATTCGGCGTATTGGTTGAAGTAGTCGGCGAATCGGCCTTGGCTTTCGTAGATTGTCGTAGAAAAGTTGATCATGCTTCCGAGTCCGCCTTCGAGTCTTAGACCGCGAGTGTTCACGAATGTATTTTTGGCTCGGTCGTCACTGCTTTTTCCTACCTGAAGATCAAAAATCGGGTTCAAAGTAAACCAATAATCTTCGCCTTGAATCTGGACTGTGCTTTCGTTCCAAAGCTTTCTTCCCCACCAACCCGACTTGTTTTTCCTGATCTTGTCGTAAGCCGTTTGCAGGTTGTAATATCGGTTCACGTCCGCGTAAGCGTAAGGTTTGGACGCCGTGTGATTGTTCGAGCCAACCTGATTCAACTCGGCATCGAACTGCGAATAATAACTGTGCGAAAGCGGAATGTTCAAATGGCTGCGAAACTGCGGATTGTCGAACGTCTTGGTATAACCTTTGGCCACGCTGTCGAACTCCTGCAATTCCTTGTTTCTCTCTTTTTTGATGCGCTCTTTTTCGGCCAGCGCAGCGGCTTTTGCATCTACAACTTTCTTCACTGGGACTTCTCCTGGCTTCACCAAAGGAATCGCGATATCGATCGTGTATTTGGCATAAGTCGGATTGCCGTTGTAAGTTGCAGGCTGTGCTTTTGGCATGATCGAGAAAACGCGTTTGGCTTCCTCGTTCAGCTGACTTTTGTCTGTGTCGACGTAAATCACGCGAAAAACCCCTTGGTTGTTCACCTCGAAAAGCACGACGACATTTCCGTTGTAGTCGTTTCCCAAATCGGTCGGAACCTTGAAATTATCGTAGACGAATTGATGGACGCCCGTGTAGAAACACGCTTCGAGTTCGGCTCCCGACTTGCCTTCGCAATTGGGCAGTTTGGGAAATTCCTCTTTTTGGGAAAACCCGATTGAAAGTCCGAAAACCAAAAACAACACTGCAAAAAATCTCTTCATAATCACTTTTTAATAGTCGGAATCTGATGTTCTACCTTCGAAAATGGCTTTCGCCGACGAAGTTCCGATGCGCTTCACTCCTAATTTTATCATGTCTTCGGCTTCCTGGAAATTACGGACGCCGCCGGCCGCTTTTACGGGCAATGGACAAGCGTTCTCGAGCATGATCACGATCGACTCTTTGGTCGCACCGTTCGGAAGCCCGTTCTGCGTTTGGTAAAATCCTGTAGACGACTTCACGAAAACGTTCGGATATTGGTCTTCCTTGAAATTCGAGACCACGACTTTCTTAACCAAAGCCGACAGTTTCGCGATCTGCAAATCGTCTAACGCCGCAACTTCGATGATCCATTTTACGGTTTTGTGGCTCGCCAATCCCAAAGCGGTTCCGGCCAAAACTTCTTCTTTTACTTTGGACACATTGCCGTTCTTGAAAGCCACATAGTCGATCACGAAATCAAGGTCGTCGGCTCCGTCTTCGATCGCCTTTTCGGCTTCGGCCAACTTTTTCTCGATTGAAGCGGTTCCGAAAGGAAAATCGATAACCGTTCCAACTAAAACTTTAGAATTCGCGTCGGCAATCATTTTTCTGGCGACCGAAACGAATTCGGGTCGGATCATAATGAGTCTGAAACCAAAATCAATGCTTTCCTGAATCGCCTTTTTGACGATTTCTGCGTTTTCCGATTCCGGAACTTTCGCCTGTTCGGCCGTTTTGAGATAAGTCGAGTCGAGATAGTGCCTTACATCCATGCGGTAAAAGTATAAAAATCCCGTTTGGGCAAAAGATTCAGGGTTTGTTAATCCAGCGTCTATATGCGAAAAGTACCAATGCGCCAATGATCGCTCCCGACAGATTCGCGAGCGCGTCGGCAAAATCGGGGCTTCGAGTTTTGGTGAACGATTGGGCAATTTCCAATCCGATTCCCAAAACCAAAGACGCCGAGACGATCTTTAAAAGCAATTGCGCGTTGCCGACCTTTCGATCCTCAACGCGCAAGTACATATACCAAAGAATGGTAAATATGAAATGGAAAGATGCGTGGGCGTATTTGTCAAAATTGTTTACGCTCACCGTTGGCAATTCGTTGAAGTTCACCAAACAAAGAACGACAAGAAAAATCGTCCATGATAAAGCCGCAACGAGCCAGAGTTTTTTACGCACCTACCAGGTTTTTGTAGTCGTCTGCCGACAAAAGAGTGTCGTAATCGGCCACGTCTGAAACTTTGATCTTGATCATCCAGCCTTTTCCGTAAGGATCAGAATTCACTGCTTCTGGATTGCTTTCCAACTCTTCGTTGAACTCGACGATTTCACCAGCAAGCGGCAAGAACAGATCCGAAACCGTTTTTACAGCTTCTACAGTTCCGAAAACCTCGTCTTTATCAAGCGTCTGATCGAGTGTATCGACTTCAACGTAAACGATGTCTCCCAATTCTTTCTGCGCAAAATCTGTGATCCCGACTGTGGCCACATCGCCTTCGAGGCGAACCCATTCGTGCTCTTTCGTGTATTTAAGTTCGGCTGGAATGTTCATGGTGTTGTATTTTTAGGTTTGTTCCCGCAAATGTAAAATTTACCAGCGGTTTTTCAATTCTTTTTCTGGTTCTTAATTACCGAAATTGTATCGAAGCGTGAAGCCGCCGCGAATGTTCGTCATTGGGTAAGAAGTCGAGATAACCGCTTTCGAGAACTGGTGATCGTAATAGAAAATGAGCGTCAGGTTCTTGCTGAACGAGTAATCAGCAGTAAGCTTGGCCGACCAGATGTTTTGTCCGCCACCCAACTGGTTGTTGTCATAATCAAGGTTTCTGACGATCGTCTTGTTGTTTCGGTAAGACCCGTCGATTTTGAGGTTGATGTCGCTTTTGATGATTCCCTGCGGATTGTCTGCCAAACGCGTAGAGAAAATCACGTCTTTGAAACGATAACCAAGTCCTACCACGAATTCTTTACCTACGACTTCAGTAAGCAAGTTGTTGTCGAAACTCAACGACATCGCGCGGTCTTTCTTCATCTCGGCCAGGAACTTGAACGAGTTCTTCATCTCGAAATCCACACGCATAAGCGGGTTGAACTGCTCAACAAGGTTCGCATTGGAAATGATCGTCTTGTTCTGGAAATTACCCGACAAATCTGTGGGATTCGTCACCGGATCGTACTCGAAGTTAGAACGGAAAGAGTTCAAGGTATAAGAAGCGCGGTAAGCCGACTGCAGCGAGAAACGCTTGAACCTGTCCTTGAAATACTTCAGACGCATAAGCCCGTTGTACTTGATTGTCCAGTTCGGGATAGGAATGTCGCGGAAAGCGCTCATCGAAATGTCTTTAGCCGATTCGCCGTAACCGCTTTTGGTAACGCCAAAACCAGTGTAGGCTGCAAGGAAAGCCGGAAGCAAAACCGCCTGGTTGTTCTTTCCGAAACCTACAGGATAACCGTCAGCCGCAACCGGGAAAGCCGTCGTTCCGTAGTGTTGGGTTGCCAAACGGTTCGCGATAAGCAAACGGTTCTCGCGGAAATCCTGGAAAGCCGAAGAGAAATTCTCATCGCTTTTCTTGAAAGACGTTTTGAGCATTACCGTAGAGATCGAGAAGTTACCAAAGTCGTAAGGCGAGCGTTGGTTGTAATAGTTCGTCTCGATTTCTGGCGTAAGCGAGTTGTCGCCCACGTCGTATTGTTCCGAATAGTTGTTTGCGTATGTTCTGTTTGCCGTAAGATCGATCGTTAGATCAGGGAACAGACTCACGTTGGCCGTAAAGTCGAGCGTCTTGTTCACGACTTCGGTGTAGTTCTGGTTAAAGTCCGGATATTGGGTCAACCAACCGCGTTTGGCCGCTTCGTAGCGAACGTCTTCCTGAGATCCGAAAACGAAACCTAGCGTTGGCTTCGAAGTTCCCATAAATCCGACGCCTGGCATATAACCCGGAAGTACCGTTCCTCGGTTGTCTGTGTAATTGATCTGGATGTTTTTCACACTCGTCAATACGCCAATCAATCCGTCAAGGAAAACACCGCGACCTTCCTGAGCCGGCACAGCCGTACTTTGGATTTTCTCACCCGGTTTAGGCGGACCAGCCGGACGGGTTGGCGCTTTTGGCGTCTTTTTGCCCAATCCGATGTACTTGTAGAACGCGTCCATACTAAACGACGTGTTCAATTTGTGCGAAGCCGCGTTCTGGATCGTGTTACCCAAATTGTAGATCGTTCCATCTTCTGCCTCGACTTCCTGCATCGCGAACGACGCTCTTTGCCAGCTGTAATCGCCGGTGTAAGAATAAGTCGACTTGATGAAAGCCAGAGCCGGAATCTTGTTGATAGGCAAATCGTAGTTCACCACCAATTGCTGCGAATGCTGATTCGGGATTCCCACGTCGAAGAAATCGTCCCAAACCGTGATCGTGTTGTCTGGCACGTTGTTTTCGTCAATGTAATTCCTGATGATATGGCTCGAAGTCACATTGTAGTTGATCTTCAACGCCTTTGTCAACGGGAAGTTGAATCCGTATTGGTAATTGAACAGATAGTTTCGCTGATACAAAGCATCCAAAGGAATTCCATCTACATCAACCTGACGGAACAACTGTTTGTTGTACTGACGCAAAATGTTCGTATTGAAAGTGATGTTCGACGGCAGATAATTGAAGTTGAAATCACTTAAGAGTTTCCAATACTCAGACTTCTTCAAAAACTTCGACTTCTTGAAAGGCTCGATCGGCTTGCTCTGGAAACTGTAAGCGTAGTCTGCGGTTGCACTCACTTGTTGGTCGAGGTAATTCTCGATTTCGTAGCTGTGACGATCCACCTGGTTGTAAGAGTAAGACAATGTTAAGTTCTCCGGATCCCACAAATGCGGTTTCTTCTCGGCAGCTCTTTCTTTTCTTACACCGATGAAATTGATGCTCGTGCGTTTCGTATAATCGACAGCGCGGTTCTCGACATTCTTTTTCGCGGCCGCACCTTCCGTATTGTCAAGCAATTGATCGAGTTTGATGTCCTGATAGAAAGGATCGTATTGAGGCGTGATGATTTCCTCTCCAACAGCATAGTTGAAAGGAAGATTCACCGCCCATTTCTTCGGAAGCAATTTCCCAAGGTTGACGTTTGTTACGATGTTGTACTGACGCTGATCTTCACGGCTTCTCTCGTTCGGGCCTTGCTCAAGCGATCCGAAACCTATCGTGCTCATACGTCCTACGGCAGAGATTGTAGCGAAATCGGCCACGTTGGCATCCATATTCAGGACACCGGCCCAACCGCCTTGGTTGTCCATGTCTGCCATGCGCAATTCATTGAACCAGACTTCCCCGCGAATAGGACGATTCGAAGCCGTAGTACCAGAAGTTGGTATAAGCGGATTTCTCGTGTTGTTCTTGATACCGATCATGAGCGTACGCACCAAACCAAAGTTCGGGTTACCCTTGATTCCCAATCGCAGCTCGTTCGCGCGTCCGGCCAATGAGGCGTTCAATTCACCTTCGTTTATGAAACGCACACCGTTTTCGTCTGGCTCCGGAGCCGTTCCGTTGAGCATCATTACTTTGAGTTTGGTAAGGAGCTCAAGCGAAAGGTCCATTTCGTTGGCTTCCGGCCACACGATATCGTCGGCAATTGACGCACAGTTCGTGTTTCCGCCTGCCGGATTGTAAGTGTAAGGCGTCACTTTCAACGGAATCTGGACTTCGTAGTAGTTCTGCGTAAAGTCGTTTCCGAATCGGATGAAAGCGATCATCTCATTGTCTCTCAATTTTTCCGATTCCGTATCGGCAGCAAGCGACTCCGCGTGCAAGAACATTTTGAGTTTCTTGAACTGACGCATATCGACGCTCACGTTCTTGAACACCGCACGTGAATCTCCTGTAGATTCGTTGATTCCCGGCTCGAGTCCGCCCTGACCGTCAATGCGAAGTGCCAAAGACTGTTCGTTCTGGTTGATCACCGTTTGGTTCTGGTACAATTGCTCGCGCGCAACTCCCGGAGGCGAAACGTAGTTCACCGGGCAACGCGTCGTATTTTCCTGAATGTTCAACGCCTGGACGTCGAAGTTCGTTTGGTCGTCGTCTATTGTTGGATCTGTTGCGTCAAGCGAAGTCGTATATCTTCTCCATTCGCCTCTTACCAAATCGAGTGCCCCGAAACGCAAAGTCAGCGGTGACTGGAATCCGGTAAGGAACATTCTCATGAACTGGATCGTCTTGAAATCGGCCAGATCGCCAATGTTGTTTACATATTGGTCTACCGGAATCTTGAAAAGCAACCAACGCGCAGAAGTCGGGTTCGTTCCCGAAGGCAACTGTGAAGCCGGCGTATCGCGGATATCTACAAGATAAGGATCGGTTCCGATTTCCATGTTTGGACGAAGATTGATGCGATACTCGTAATACGCATTGATCTCGTTCATGGTGTTGTCGCGGTTGATGTCGTCAATATCTGGCAAAGTCGTAGAACCGCGGTTCGTATCGGAAACGCCCGTTGGCGAGTTGCCTTGTGTTCCGTTGTAGTCACGGTAGCGCTCAAGTACGTTTCCTTGTGTGTTCAGATAATAGCGGTAGTTATCTCCAGACGGGTCGGCAAGATCGGCAAACGCCGGAAACTTCGCGGCTTCTTCGGCATCGTTCAATCCGTCAAGACCGATATCCTGAGCCGTACGGTTCGCACCATCGGCGTCGTAAGCATAAATAAGCGACTGAGAACCCGGAACATTACCCCAAACCGTAGGAACCAGAATGCTTCCTGGCCCGAGACCGTTCTCGAATTGCTTGCGTCCGTCTTTTAGAATATCTTCCGAAATCGCACCGAGATTCAGGTAAAGCGATCCCGTATTGGCTGCTGGAGTTGCGGCGTCAGGATTCCCCGGATCGTAATAAGGATCGAGCATCCAGAACTGGATATACTCGACGTTTCCTTGCTCGAAGTTGGTCGAGTTCAACGCGCGCATGATTCCACCAAAGTTGTTTCTCGGCTCTGTGAAAGATCCGCCGCCGGCGACTTCGGGATTAAAGTTGTAAGGACCGCGCTCGTTCGGGTAATACGTCAAATCGAGCGTGTTTACCACCGTACTTTGCCCAACGGCGATATCTACGTTCGGATACAATTCCTCACTATAAATACGACGCGTAGAGTTGTAACTGATGTCTTGCGTAGAAACACCCGTAGGTCTCTGCGCATAGAAAATCGGGTCGATCGAATACCACGAAAGTTTCGCACGGCGATAACCCGACTGCAAACTCTGCGTAGAAGCCGACTGGAAAAAGTCGTACTGGCTCGTGGCATTGTTGGCCGGAGTCGAAGAAAGGAACCACGAAAGCGCACCTCTCAAATCGATAGTGGTTTGCGAACCTTCAAAGTCGTCAATGTAAATTGTGGATTCTCCGTTGAAGCGGTCGGCCTTTGGTGTGTCTGGCTTTAGGAACGCGACTTCACCTCGCACTGAAATGTTCGACGGAACATCTGTATCGATGTTTGGCAATTTGTTCACCCAACGCGTCAGGAAAGGAAGTTCCGAAGCGTAAGTTCCGCCGAAACCAAAGATCGAGTTGTTGACCGACTCTTGTCCGTAGTTCGATTTTTGCGTGAACGGACGCTCAGTCAAACGCCAATAGTTCGCATTCAACTGGATTTTGTCCGAAATCTTGTGCTCTACGTTGAAACCCCAGAAACGTCTGGTCTGTTGCCCAAAAACCGAGTTGTTCTCGACAGAAACTTCCACGGGTTGATTCTGCAAAGACGGATCGAGAATCTGCACGCGTCCCAACTGGTAATTCACCGAATAGTCGACGCCTTCTACAAGGATTCGTCCGCCGGCGGTAACTCTTACCGAACCTTGAGGTACGTTGTAAGCCCCGATTGGAATTCCGTCTCCACCAGTAGACTTGAATCTACCTTTGAGCTGGAACTTGTTCTTGTCGCTTTCCTGCAAAGCCTGCGCCTGAGTGTCGCGGTACATTCGCTTGAAAACGTACTTTCGCTGGTTTTCGTTAAAGTCGATAAGCGACGCCTGGTCACCTTCGTAATTCTGTGTCGGACTCGTACGGAGTTTCTCGAAAAGCAATTTTCCGAAAGGCTCGACAGTCGTAAAGATGATGCGCCCGTACTGCGGATCTACGGTCTGCGTCGGATAATAATCGAAGAAACCGTCACCGCCTTCTTGTGGATCGTTGTTGTAGTTGAGCCTGTCGAGGTTAAAGACCTTCAACAAAGGCGTTTCAGCCACCGGACCATTGTCATTCGGAAAAGTCGTTCCCGGAACCGGCACGATGTAGTTCAATGGCGACGGGTCGGTGTACAAGATGTTGAATCGGAAATCTTCCTGTTCCAACTGGTAAGCGCCCGGAATCTGGTAGACGTTCTTCATCATCAAATCCCAAACCGGTAAATTCACGTTGGTCAAACTCGAACGCAACATTTTCAGGATAAGTGCCTGAGTGGAAACAGACGAAACCTGACCCGTTACAGGATCGGTCGTTGCATTTGTAGCTTCTACACCGTCTGTACCGAATTCCCCAACTTGATAAACCGTTCCACCGATCGTGTATTGGTAAGCCACGGCAAGCACTTCATCGTTGGAAAGCCTTTGCTGAAGCGAGATATAACCCAATTGTGGATGAAATGTAAATTCGGTTCCTTCGGTAAGTTTTCTCGCATTTTCCAACTTGGAATAATCGCGTCCTTCGCTAACCGTGTTGTTGAAACCCGTAGAAGCCGTCACGATCTCGCGGATGTTCTGGTTGAGCAATCCACCCGAACCGATAAGCGCCGGATCGTAGTCGTTGTTGTCGTTATCCGGAGGCGAACCAACCGGCTGGTTAAAGAAAGTCGCTGGAGCAAGTGGGTTCACAGCCACGACATCTGCATCGGGAACGCCCGCAATCTGGGCTTCCCCCAAATCCTGGAGCGCGACGATGTTCCGCATGTTGTTGTTTACGGTATTGACGCGGTTTTGCCTGTTGGTCACCCAAACCTCGATGCGCGTAATCTGCACACGCGAGTTGATCAACGGATATTTTTCGAGCGCTCTGTCGTAATTGTTGCGGAAGTACTGCGAAAGGAAGTAGTGGCGATCGGCGTCGTAATCTAGCGCGAACATCTCGAAATCCTGCAATGTTCCACCGCCTTGAGCGGTAACGCTTCTGGTTTGCGACTTCTGTTCCGAGAAAACTCCAGTAACGGTCGTCTTTCCGAACTGCAAAACTGTTTTTACACCAAAAAGGCTCTGAGGCCCGCGGATCAACGCACTCGTAAGTGGCATACTCACGTTACCGACGTCAATTTTCTGGATGATGTCGTCTTCGGTTGGTGTGTATTCGAGTTTGATAAGGTTCTGGAAAGCGAACGTCGATTCGGTGTCATAGTTGGCCGTCACGTTTAATCGCGTCCCGACTTTTCCCATCAAGCTCATGCTGATTCTCTGGTCGAAGTCGAAAACCGTGCTTTGGCGGTTTCTTGGCGAAAGCGACGGGTTGTCGGTTTTGGTATATCGGATTCCCAAATCCATTTCGACCGAACCCGTTGGTTTTACGTCTATCGTATTACTTCCGAAAATCGTCTCGAAAAAGCCCGAATTCACGTAATAGCGCGGCAAAAGATCTTTTTTGCCTTCTTCGTTTTTACCGTCGATAGCGTCGGATTTTTCCTTGAAATACTTTCTTACGGCCTCACGTTGCACGAGTTCCTGATATTCTTCAGGTGTAAGAATTATCGGGTAATTAATATTGAAATCGTCGACTTTACTCGTGTAAACGTACTTGTTCGTTACCGGATCGTAAGTGTAGGCGTCGACAATGCTCGGCGGATTCGGCAACTGCATGCTGCCCTGGTTGTAACCGATAGTGTCTTTAGGCGTGTCGTCTTCTTCATCTACCTGTGCCTCAACGGAAAAGCCCGCCAGCAAAAGCCAGAAGAACAGGAAGTTTTTGAATGATATCTTGGTCAGGTTGTAATCTGTTTTCAAACTCCTATAACTGTTTAAGCGCCAATTTTATAATGGCCTCGACGGTGGCCGTTGGATCTTCTTTAACAATCTTGTCGACGGCTTTTTCAGATAATTTTTTGTTAAAGCCAAGAACTTCCAAAGCAGATAACGCCTCTTCCCGATTTGTATTGTTCGACGAAATCGAAACTTCGTCCAAATCGTACACTTTTAACACTTTGTCCTTGAGATCGAGAACGGCGCGCTGTGCGGTTTTAAGACCGATGCCTTTGATGGATTGTATGGTTCCGACATCGCCCACAGCCAAAGCCTGAATGATCTGTTTCGGATCTAAAGACGACAGCATCGTACGTGCGATTCCCGCGCCAATGCCCGAAACCGACAGCAAAAGCTTGAAGATCTCGCGTTCCGATTTCTCGACAAAACCAAACAGTGTATGGGCATCTTCCTTGATTTGGAGATACGTGAAAAGTTTGACGTTTTCCGAGGTCGGAAGCAACGAAAAAGTGTGAAGTGAAATGTTTATATGGTAGCCGACACCATTGCAGTCAATGACCACTTCGGTAGGTGTTTTTTCGACCAATCTGCCCTGAATATGCGCAATCATCAATTGTTAAGTAATTGCCAAATATACTAAAAAAGAATTAACGGTTTTCCGACCCTTTTTTGGCTATTTTTTCACAATCAGGTTCTTGAGCCTTTTTTGCTTTTCCTGAGCATCCACAACAGCTACTGCCGCCATATTGACCATTTCCTCTACGCTTGCACCGAGTTGGAACAAGTGAACCGGTTTGTCAAGACCTAGCATGATAGGACCAACGGAGTCGGCTTTGTCCAGTTCCTTGAGCAGTTTGTAGGTGATGTTGGCCGAAGCCAGATCAGGAAAAATCAACGTATTGACCTTTTTGTCGGCGAGTTTCGAGAACGGGAATTTCTGTTTGAGCATTTCCTGGTTCAACGCAAAATCGGCCTGGACTTCACCGTCAACGATCAAGTCCGGATAATATTTGTGCAGATATTCTACGGCATCGCGCACTTTTCTCGTAGCCGGATGCGTAGAAGAACCGAAGTTCGAGAACGAGATCATCGCGATCACGGGTTCCATCCCAAAAAGACGCACGGTTTTAGCCGTCATCAAGGCGATTTTGGCCAGTTCGTCTGCCGTCGGTTCCGGGTTGATGGCCGTATCGGACAAGAACATCGGTCCGCGGTTGGTCATCATCATATTGGTCGTGGCCACAAGCGAAATGCCCGGCGCGCGGTCGATCAATTGCAAAATTGGTTTTACCGTTGCCGGATAACTTCTGGAATATCCGGTAACCAAAGCATCGGCCTCGCCTTCGTTCACCATCATGGCCGCGAAATAATTCCTTTCGCGCATCCATTTCTGGGCGTCGAGCAGATTCACGCCTTTGCGTTGGCGCGCTCTCCAGAACATTTCGGCATAATGCAGCCTGCGTTTGTCTTCTTCTTTGGTCTTCGGATCGAAAATAGGAATGTCGGCGTCGAACCCGATTTCCTCTTTCAATTCGAGAATGATTTCCTTATTTCCCAGCAAGATCGGTTTCCCGATGCCTTCCTCGTGCACGATTTGTGCCGCTTTCAACACATCGAGTTGGTCGGCTTCAGCGAAAACGACGCGCTTCGGATCGGTTTTGGCACGGTTGGTAAGCAAACGCACCATTTTGTTGTCCGAACCCAATCTGTCGAGCAATTCTTCTTCGTATTTCTCCCAATCGTAAATCGGATGCAAAGCCACGCCCGATTCCATTGCAGCTTTCGCAACTGCCGGAGCTACGTGAGTGATCAATCTTGGATCGAACGGTTTTGGGATGATATAGTCGCGCCCGAAGAGCAATTTGGTCTCTCCGTAAGCGATATTTACCTGTTCAGGAACCGATTCTTTGGCCAAGGCAGCGAGCGCTTTCACGGCCGCCATCTTCATTTCCTCGTTGATTTTCGTAGCACGAACGTCTAACGCTCCACGGAAAATGTAAGGAAAACCAAGCACGTTGTTCACCTGGTTAGGATGATCGGAACGACCCGTTGCCATAATGATGTCCTCGCGCGTTCTCACGGCAAGATCATAGTCGATTTCAGGAATCGGATTGACCATCGCGAACACGATCGGATCTTTGGCCATATCGAGCAACATTTCGGGCGAAAGGATGTTTCCTGCAGAAAGTCCGAGGAAAACGTCGGCACCTTTCAAGGCTTCGGCCAGCGAAATATCTTTTACGTCTTGGGCATATTTTTTCTGAAGATCGGCCAAATCGGTTCTATCGGTAGACAAAACGCCATTGACGTCGAACATGATGATATTCTCGAGTTTCACTCCCAGCAACAAATACAGATTCGCGCAAGCCAAAGCCGCCGAACCCGCTCCAGAAACCACGATCTTGACCTTTTCGATCTTTTTGTCGGCGAGTTCCAAAGCGTTCAAAAGTGCCGCAGACGAAATGATGGCCGTTCCATGCTGATCGTCGTGCATCACCGGAATATCGAGTTCTTCCTTCAAGCGTCTTTCGATTTCAAAAGACTCCGGAGCTTTGATGTCCTCGAGGTTTATCCCACCAAAAGTTGGCGCGATTCTCTTGACCGTTTCGACAAATTCATCCACGTTTTTCTCGTTGATCTCGATGTCGAAAACGTCTATGTCTGCAAAAATCTTGAACAGCAAACCTTTTCCTTCCATCACGGGCTTTGAAGCCTCTGGACCGATGTCTCCCAAACCTAGAACCGCAGTTCCGTTGGTGATCACCGCGACGAGATTTCCTTTTGCCGTGTACTTGTAGGCGTTGTTCACGTCTTTGGCGATCTCGAGACAAGGCTCGGCAACGCCCGGCGAATAGGCCAGCGACAGATCGCGCTGCGTGGCGTATTTTTTAGTAGGAACAACCTTGATTTTACCTGGCGTCGGTTTGGCGTGATAAAGGAGCGCTTCGCGTCGTTTGCTGTATTTGTTCATATGCTGTTTTTACAGCCGCAAAGTTAGGGATAATGTGAAAGTGTACGAAGCAAAAAATGACCAAGCTGCATCCTATTGCGGTCGATTGCAATTGAAAACCGTCAGAAACAAACTTGAAATCAATCGATTTAGACGTGAATCAAGACTGTTTTTCAATTTTATCCGACGCGTTCCGACCTAATCTTTCGCGAATTTGCGTACGATTTTTGTTCCATCTTGATTGATGATTCTGATTTGGTAAGCGCCCGACGGCAATTCCGAAACATCGATACCGTTTGATTCAGACAACTGACCTTTTTTCACGCGTCTTCCCAAAATATCGGAAATCTCGAACCTCGAAAACGCGTCGACTCCTGAAACATGCAAGTTGTTTTTGGTTGGATTTGGATACAACACGACATCCGACACATCGAAATCGTTTACCTCCAAAGGCACATATTTCATGTGAGCCAGAAAAAGATTGTAGTTCGTAGCCGCATTTTTCGCAAGCGAAATCGACCCGAAACTCACCTGGTTTTCGGTAAAAGTCCCGGCGAGATAGAACTCGTTTTCGTCCAATATCGCAAACGAAGTCGAATTGTAAGAATCGATTTTGCCCGTTTTTTGCACCCAGGCCGCAGTACCGTTCGCATTGTATTTCACGAGATAAGCCATAGCCGATGTAGACGCCGACATAACCACGTTGTTGCCAAAATTCTCGCTCAACGAACCCGTGTTGCCGCAAATGTAGATGTTGCCGTTCGCATCGGTTTTGACCGAACGGAAATGATTGGGCTCAAAAGTTCCAATTGACGATTTCGCCCATTGGATCACCCCATTGGTATCGTACTTTAGGAAATAGGCGCTATTTCCGCTGCTGGCGCTTAACGACATGCCGTCCCACGTTACCGTATTCGCAAAAACCCCGACGTTGAAAACATTGCCCTGATTATCTGTGGCCACGTCGTAGCCCATGGTCACGTTGGTGTAGTTCGACCCGGAGTTTTTGCCCCAGGCGGTCGTTCCGTCGGCATTGAATTTCACGAGAAACATGTTGTGGTTCCAGTTTGACGTCAAGGCCTTGGTAAGCGTAACACCGCCAAAATCGAGCGTCGGGATACTGAAACTTCCGGTTATGAAAACATTGCCCTGATTGTCTGCCGCGACGCCGTTCGCAAATGTAGTGCCTGTATTCGCAGTGCCGCGATTTGCTCCTTTGGCCCAAACGGTTTCTCCATTCGCATCGAGTTTCACCACAAACGGCACGGCCACATTCTGCTCGGTTGCCGAAAAATTCGCGTAAGAAAGTACAAACGATCCGAAAGTGATTGTGTCTGAATTGTAAACACCCGAAAAATAAACGTTGCCCGCTAAATCTACCGCAATGCCACCGCCGGTCCATCCGTAAGTGTCGTCACTGTTGCTTTTCGCCCACAACACATTTCCGTCTGCATCGAGTTTCGCAACGAAAGAACTTGGGTAAACCGTTGTGAGTGTCGTATCGCCCAAAGTGATCGACGTTTGGAAAGTACCCAAAAGATAAAGGTTACCGGCTTGATCGGTGGTGATCGAAATGACCGAATCGGTGTTCTCGCTACCGTAATTTCGAGCCCAGATGAGTTCGCCCTCGGGTGTATATTTGGCCAGATAGATATCCCAAAGTCCCCACGTGGTTTCGTGGTTGTTGAGCGTTACACCGCCTATTGTCATGGTCACAGAGGCAAAATTTCCGGCCGTGTAAACATTTCCCGAAACATCGGTCGCCGTATACAATTTACTCGAATTTCCGGTCAAAGTGTGCGTCTTGGCCCAATCCCATTGAGGTGTTTGGGCGAAATTGAGTATTGGGAAAAGTGTAAAGATGAGGAGTAAAAGTTTTTTCATGTTTGGAGGTTTTTTCAAATTAAAGAAAATTCTTTCAAAAAAATACCCTCAAATTCTAATCGGAACGGCGTTTTTACTCGATATGAGCTAGTTGGCAAGCAGTTTATATCCGAAACCTCGCAAGTTGACAATGGCAATCGAACTGTCGGCAGACAACATTTTTCGCAGTCGGCTGATGTAGACGTCCATGTTTCTCGCCTGGAAAAAACCGTCGTCGCCCCAAAGTTGCAGCAACGCTTCTCGCCTATCGGTTATCTCATTTTTATTTTTCACCAGAAGCTCCAGCAAGCTCGATTCGCGGTGAGACAATTTGATCGACTCGCCATTTTGGGTCACGATTTCCTGCCTTTTCGGACTGAACATCAAACTACCAATGGCAATCTCGTCGACCAAAACCGGTTTCGCCCGATTCACCAATTCCTCAATCCGCAAAAAAAGTTCGTCAAGGCTGAAAGGTTTCCGCAGATAATCGTTACCGCCGCTCGCATAACCCGTTTTCACATCTTCGATCGCGTTTCTGGCCGTGAGAAAAAGTATAGGCAAATTCGGTTCGGATTTCTTGATTTTGGTCGCAAGCGAAAAACCGTCGATTCCCGGCAACATCACATCGAGCACGCAAACGTCGAATTTTCCGGGCGCAAAATCATTCCAGGCCAATTGTCCGTTCTCGAACCAAACGACAGAAAAACCTTCTTTTTCGAGACTTTCCATGACGACTTTTCCCAAAAATGGTTCGTCTTCCACTAGCAATATTCTCGGCTTTTGCTTCATATCGGAATTGCGATTTCAAAAATCGAACCTGCCGGGAAATTGTCTTTGATCGAAACAATTCCTCCGTGTCGCTGGGCAACTTGTTTCACCAAATGCAACCCGAGTCCGTAGCCTTTGACTTCGTGGGTTTGGTTTGGGATGCGATAAAAAGCGTCGAAAATACGCGATTTGTGCTCGTCGGGAATTCCCTTTCCGTTGTCCGAAACCGAAATCAGCAATTTATTCGACTCGATTTTCGCCGAAAGCTGCACTTCGATTTTGTCGGAATTGGCGTATTTATAAGCATTGTCCAAAAGATTCCGGATCGAGCGAACCAGAAGCTCTTTGTTTCCGACCATAACCAAATCATCGGGAATCGATCCGATTGAAGTCTCGACCAAACCAAAGCCAGCAATAGATTCCGAAAGCATTTCCCTGACCAGAAACGGCTTCTTCGAACCAACGTCGTTCTTCTCAAAACGGGCCGAATCGAGAATTTCCGAGGCCAGCGAATCGAGCCTTTTGCTTTGGTGCAAAATGATGTCGAGATAACGCTCGCGGGTTTCATTGTCGTGATCGAATTTGCGCAAAGCCTCGGCCGTGACCACGATCGAAGCCAATGGGGTATGGATTTCGTGCGTCATGTTGTTGATGAAATCGTCTTTGATTTTCGCCAGTTTTTCCTGAGTGAGCAAAAGTCGCAACACATATCCGAAGCAAAAAATGTTAAGAAGAACCAGAATCACACTGCCGAAAATCGCCCATTTGAGTTGAGCAAAAACGAAATTCCCGCTGTTGTGGAAACTCGCACGAATCATTCTTGGCGGTTTGTTCGAACGGATTTCGAGATTGCGTCCGTCGGTTTTGAAATTGTCGGTTTTGCTTTTTTTCGGATTCAGGCTGAAATCGAGCGAAATGCCTCGTTTGGATAATTCACGTTTGAACTCATTTCTCACGATCGAAGTGTCGATTGGCGTCTTGAACCGAGCTTTATCCAGACTGTCGCCAAGTTTTTGGGTGTAGTAGAAAACGTAATTTCCTTCGAGATCTTTCTTGGCGTTTTTGACGATGTGGTCGATGAAAAACTGTCGGGTTTCGGGCGTAATTTTTGGCAATTTCTGCGTAAAATCGTCCAGGCTCATACTCAATTGCGTCTGACCTTTTTCCGACGGTTCAACTTCTTTCATCGTAAAAACCGTCGTGCCGTAAATAGGATTAATGCGACAAGTGATCTTCATGAAACTCGTGTCCGAAACCCAATCGTGGAACTGAATCGCGACTTGATTCGTGCGAACGGCAAATGTGGAATCGATCGCCACCCGGAAAGCCTCGTTCGCATTCCTTGAAAAAGACTGCTTCTCGGACTCGAAACTTTTCCAGCTGTAAAACAACTGCAAAGCCGAAATCGCCACGGCGCAAACCGTCATCAACGCAATCGCCCAAAGCACGCTTTTCTTCATGTGTCAAAAGTAAGGCTTCGGGCGCTTAAAAATCGGGAACGGTTAACACTAATTAACCCTGTTTAAGGTCGCGTTAACCCAAATCGGAAAAATCAGAATCTAGATTTGCCCAAAACTTCTACACATGAAAAACACGATGAAACACTTGATGTCGCTGGCTTTTTGCCTTATCGGAACACTTTCTTTCGCTCAAATGAAAATGGACACAAAAGGTTCTTTCGAGAACAAAGAATTCCGGAATCTGCTCAATTTTTACCAAACCGATTACTTCAAAGTCGCGATTTCGGGCGAGAACCTGAAAGGGAAAAATTACACGATCGTCTCGAAAGAAATCTGGAAAGGTAAAGTCAAAAAGGTCGATACGATCTTCAATTCGAAAGAACACGAAATTTTCAAAGTGGGCGGAGATTCGCTCATTTTTACCGTGATGTCAGGGAAAACCGATGCCAAAAACCTGCGCGTCCAATTCAATTTCAATCGATTCGGGATTACCAGAAACTACAAATGCTCAAAATCGGACGATTACAGTTTGCGAGATTTTGGAACGCGTATGCCAATTTCAGTTGGAAAACCATTTTATGCGTTTGCCTGCATTTTGCCCACGGAACACAAAGACGGAAGCAAATCGTGGTGCGAAGTAGAATCGGCTGGAACCGACATTGAAAGTTGGGGTAAAAAGTTCAAGATCGAACATTATTTGCTGTTCGAGATGCAGTTTGACTGATTAGCCGAGAAAGTCGATGTTGCGTTTCAATCCCGAGAACTTGGTGCGCTTCACCGCCGAATTCTTGAAAACTTTGCTGAAGGTTTCCTGGGTGATTTCTTCCCAATCTTTGCGCGACATTTCGAGCAATTCGGGATTCGGGTTGAAAAGCGGCTCGCTGTGTGGTTTGGAAAAGCGATTCCACGGGCAAACGTCCTGGCA
>JBCNQO010000199.1:0-4788 GCA_039592825.1 Flavobacterium sp. | reverse complement strand
CTGGCAAAATGTTGATGTCGGCGAAGTTGAACAGGAATTTCTGGTCGGTGTGCGGATCATCGGAATACAAGTTCACATACATAAGCATGTTCGATTCCTCACGAGTAATTTTCACGCCTTCGCGGATAACTAACGGCGGAAGCTTGTTGGTAACCGAAGCCACGCGGTTCTGGACGTTCAAAGAAGCAACGTTCGGATCGGTTCCCAAATTGAAAACCACCTGGATCGTTCCTTCGCCGTCGTTACCGGCATCGGACGCCATATATTTCATTCCCGGAACACCGTTGATGGCGCGCTCGAGCGGCAAAATAGCCGATTTGATGAGCAATTCGTTGTTCGCTCCCGGATATTCCACGGTCACGTTCACCTTTGGCGGCGAAATGGACGGAAACTGCGTAACTGGCAACTGCACGAGTGCCAAAACTCCCAAAAATACGATGATCAGGGATATGACGATAGAGAGAACGGGTCTCTGGATAAACCTGTTAAACATGATTTTACGTTTTTAGGTTATTTATTCGGCTTTGAGTCTGAGGTGCGCGATAACTTCGGCAGGCTTCTCGAAAGTGTACTCGATTTTCTGGTCGTCACGCACTTTCTGTACGCCTTCCAGAACGATCTTGTCTGAGGCTTTCAAACCGCTTTTCACGACGTACAAATCTGGCAAGTCGCCCGTGATCTCGATTTCTTTGGACGCGAGTTTGTTGTCGTTTCCAACCACGAACACGTACTTTTTGTCCTGGATTTCGTAAGTGGCTTTTTGCGGAATGATCAAAGCATTTTTCACCGGAACGTTCATGAGCACTTTTCCGGTTTCTCCGTTTCTAAGCAATTTGTCGTTGTTCGGGAAAGTGGCGCGAAAGGCGATGTTTCCTGTCTCGTTGTCGAATTCTCCTTCGATCACTTCAACTTTTCCTTTGTATTTCAACGGCTGACCATTGGCCAAAAGCAGCGTCACGTTGGCGTCGCCACGATCTTTCACGTTTTGCATGTAGTCGATGTATTCCGGTTCGGACACATTGAAATACGCGAACATATTGGTGTTGTCTGACAAACTCGTGAGCAGTTCGCCTTCGTCAATAAGACTTCCTAGTTTTTTAGGGATTCTGTCGATGGTTCCCGAGAAAGGCGCACGGATTTCGGTAAACCCGAGGTGCAATTTCGCCATTGCCATTTCGGCTCTCGCCTGATCGAGTCTGGCTTGCGCAACTTTTTGCTCGTTTTTGGAAACGACGTTCTTGTCTGCCAAAAGTTTGGTATTCTGAAGCTCTACTTCGGCCGCTCTGGCTTCGGCTTCGGCTTTAAGGTATTCGGCCTGGTACATTTTTGGCATGATGCGGAAAAGCACCTGACCTTCTTTCACGAACTGGCCTTCGTCTACGTAAATATTCTGGAGATAGCCTTTTTCCTGGCTGCGGATCTCGATGTTTCGAATCGATTTGATCTGTGAAACGTACTCTTTGGTAAAAGTCGTGTCGATTTCGAGCGGGCTGGTTACCGTAAATTTCGCCTCTTCTACCTTTTCTTCGGTTTTAGACGAACAGCTTGTGATTGCCAATGACGCAAACGCGCCGATAAGCATGATGATTCTTTTCATGTCAATGAATTTGGTGATGGATATTTGGAGTTTTTCAGAAACAATTTTGTGCGAACGCACAGAAAGAATCGACCAAAGCCAAGAAACCTGAAAAGTGGGAAAACGAAAATTTATCCTACGCGAAACAAGTCAAGGCAATGACCGATGCGAGGTAAAATCAAATGCGGATGTCCCGCTGTATAATGTAAGTAGGAGTAGAATTGCCCGGTTCGGGCGCAACAGCGACAGGATTGTCGTGTGAATTTTTGAGTAGCTCGGGAGTTGTGAGCAAGTAGTAGAAATGAGACGCCAGCGCGAGATTTGGTAAAGCAGCATCAGAAAAATCCGAAACATCGTCACCAAAAGAATGCTCTTCTTCGGCGTCGAAAGAGTCGTCAACGCCAATGTAACCCTGCGGATTTACGAACTTCTGGCGGTGATTCTGCTCGATGTGCGTTTGGGCGCGACCACCGTTACTTTGTGCCACCAAATAGTAGTTCTTCCCGGAAAGGAGAAGAAAACACAACTGGACAAAAAGAATAGCAGCTCTCATTATGCCGCCAAAAGTATAAAATCGGAAAACGCGACTTTCTAAAAAATCGTTAAAAAATTCACAGCGAATTGGGAAATACCAAACGAAATCGTTTAAGTACGCCAAATTATTTTTGATTTGGATGCGACTTCCTCGAAACCAATTCGTTAAACGGCAAAAATCGTCGGCAGGCGAAAAACGCAAATCCTAAAAAAGTGCAAGTTGTGCGAACAAATCCTACCTTTGAGCCAATGCGATTGTCGGTTTCACTCTTTTTATTGCTTTTCAGCCTCGCCGTTTCTGCCCAGAAAGACTCGGTTTTCTCGATTTTGGACAAAGCCATAGCCGACAAACCGTTGTACGACAAGCAAAAACGTCAGCGCATCGCCAACCTCGGACGCGATCTGGGTCAACTTCAGGAATATTACTACAACAAGGCGATGTATGAGGAATATCGCAAGTTTAGGCTCGATTCGGCTATCTATTTCATCCAACGCAACCTCACGCTGGCCAAGGAAAAGAACACCAAAGACTTCATTGACGCGTCTACGATTCAACTGGCGAACCTTTATTCTTCTTCGGGATTGTTCCGCGAATCGGAATTGCTTTTGAAATCGCTGAATCCAAAGAAAATCGCACCCGAACTCTTGCCCGATTACTACGAAAACTACAGCCAGTTTTTCGAACATTATGCCACGCACAGCCTCGACGGACAATACGTAAAGTACATCGAAATTTACCGCGATTCGCTGCTTTCGGTCTTGAACAAAAAAAGTCTCAAGTATCACATCAACCTCGCGCAAAAGAACATTTACCTTAAACATTACGACCTGGCGCGTCAATCTCTGGCGCCTTTGCTCAAGAACGTCAAGAAAGATTCTCCCGATTTTGCGATGATCTCGTATTTGTTGGGCGACATTTTCTGGGCGCAAGGCAATAAGGAACTGGCCACGGAATATTACGCGATGTCGGCAACGGCCGATGTGAAAAGCGCGGTAAAGGACAATGCGTCAGCACAAACTTTGGCTTTGATCTTTTATGCCAAAGGCGACGTTGACAAGGCTTATCGCTACACCAAATCGGCAATCGAGGATGCGGTTTTTTGCAACGCCAAGTTCAGAACGGTCAAGATTTCGGAATTCTACTCGATCATCAACACGGCTTATCAGGAAAAGGAAGCCAAGCGAAACGAGGAACTCACTTTGTATTTGACGCTCATTTCGGTTTTGTCGGTTTTGCTGATAATCGCCATTGGATACGTTTATGTGCAGATGCGAAAACTGGCCAAGATCCGCGTCAAGCTCGATGCATCGGGCAAAAAGCTCAGTTTCCTGAATTCGGACATTTCACGCGCGAACGAGGAATTGCAGCTCCGGAATTCGGAATTGTCCGAAGCCAATCACGTCAAGGAAGAATACATTGCCCAATTTTTCGACATGTGCTCGAGTTACATCAACAAGCTCGAAAGCTATCGGAAAATGCTCAACAAAAAAGCCACGGCCAAACAATTCGACGAATTGCTCACGATTTTAAAATCGAACACTTTGGTCGAGAACGAGCTCGATGAACTTTATCGCAGTTTCGACTCGATCTTCCTGAATCTGTATCCGACTTTCGTAAAAGACTTCAACGCACTTTTGATTGCCGACGAACAGATTTCGCTAAAACCCGGCGAACTGTTGAACACCGAACTTCGGATCTTTGCCTTGATCCGTCTGGGCATTACCGACAGCGTCAAGATTGCGGCCTTTTTGAGATATTCCATAAGTACGATCTACAATTATCGCACGCGTGCCCGAAACAAGTCTGCGGTGTCGCGAGATGCGTTCGAAACCATGGTCATGAACATCGGAAATGCCAATACCGCGACTTAACATCGGCAAAAATCGCACTACTTTTTTACGTATTTTAAAAATCACAACTATTTGTTTTTCAGATTCTTGAATAATTTAACGCACTACTTTTTCGTATTACAATCCTGTAAAGTCACTATATCGTTATAGTTTTACAGAACGAAAGGCGCGTTTCTTTCGCAAGCCAACTAACATTGCTCAATATGACTATCAAATCTCTTGTTTCCGCCGCAATTTTCGCGTTGTTCGCTTCGCAGAATATGAGTGCGCAAACCCAAAAACCAGTTTATCTCGACGACACGAAACCTATAGAAACCCGTGTGGAAGATGCTTTGAAACGCATGACGCTCGAGGAAAAAATCGCGATCATCCATGCTCAATCGAAGTTCTCGTCTCCGGGCGTTGAACGTTTGGGAATTCCAGAAAACTGGATGACCGACGGCCCGCACGGAATCCGTTCAGAAGTGAAATGGGACGAATGGGATCAAGCCAACTGGACAAACGACTCGTGTATCGCTTTCCCGGCGTTGACGTGTCTGGCCGCGACCTGGAACCGCGATCTGTCGTCACTTTACGGAAAATCGATTGGCGAGGAAGCGCGTTACAGAAACAAAAACGTACTTCTCGGCCCGGGCGTGAACATCTATCGCTCGCCATTGAACGGACGTAATTTCGAATATATGGGCGAAGATCCTTTCCTTTCGGGGCAAATGGTCGTGCCTTACGTGAAAGGCGTGCAGATGAACGGCGTTGCGGCTTGCGTAAAGCATTTCGCGCTGAACAATCAAGAAACCGAAAGACATGGCGTTGACGTGATCGTTGACGAC
>JBCNQO010000198.1:0-4797 GCA_039592825.1 Flavobacterium sp. | reverse complement strand
ACTAAGCTCCCGCCTTTGCGAACAGCAAAAGACGTAGCGAGTGCCGTCCAGCCCGACGGCGGCTCCTCTCCCGAAGCTTCGGGAGCGCTCGGAGCCAAACCTGCAACTGCCACTGCAACTGCAACTGAAAAACAGCCGCCGGAACGCCCAAATAAAAAAGAGAAAAATGACCATAAAACCCGCATTGCCCAACGAAATCAACGTAATCCAGAAAATCGCCCACGAAACCTGGCCGCTTACTTATGGCGAGATACTTTCTGTGGAGCAGCTTGATTTCATGATGGAAATGATGTATTCGGATGAAGCGTTGACCCGCAATTTTGACCAAGGCGTGCATTTTATCCTGGCCGAGGAAAACGGCGAATATTACGGCTTTGGCGGTTTTGAGCACGAGAGTCGCACGCACGTGCACAAGATTTATGTGTTGCCGTCGGCTCAAGGTAAAAATGTGGGGCGTCAGCTTATGCGGTTTATGGAGCAGAAAGCGCTGGAACACGGTTCAAACCAACTTACGCTGAACGTGAACAGAAACAACAAAGCCCAATATTTCTATAAAAAACTGGGCTTTGGTATCGTGGAAACCGTAGATATCGAGATTGGGAACGGTTACCTTATGGAAGATTTCGTGTTGGCGAAAAGCCTGTAATCACTTGTCTGGAATGACTTCGAACGTCTGGTAAGGATCGGTGTCGCGGATTCTTACCCAACATTTGAAAGTGCCGTTTGGTGCGATTTCGGAAATCCCGTAGAAATATTTGTCGCCTTTCACGCTTAGGTTCTGGCGCACGTGGTTGTTGCTTTCTATGAACTCGAGCGTGAACTCGCAGTCTTTTGACCAGATGAGCTTGCATTTGGAGTACGTTCCGTCTGCGAAGGTTTCGGTCCACGAATTTTCAGTCACGACCACTTTGGTTTTCGAGCCTTCGCTGGGTTCGAGGTAATAGAAATTGCCGTTGAGTTTGCGGCAGTCTTTCTTCTTGGCCTTTTGGGTCGGGCGTTCTTTGGAAATCGCCCAATGTTCTTCCTCGTTGGCCACGCTCATCATGAAGTGCTGGAACCAGATGCAGTCTTTTTGCAAACGGAAGTACAATCTGTCGAAAACCGGCTTGAATGCCTCGTCTGTCTTGATGTTGAATTTTTGGGCGAAAGCGTAGGCTTGCTCGTTGAACACACGCTGTACTTTACTCGAATCGGGTTCGATCGTCTTCTTTTCGAATTCCTTGCAGATAACCAAGTTGAGTGAATCGATCTGTGCAATGGTTTGGGATTTGGCGCTTACCGCAATCAGGGCAAGGCACAAGAGTATCAGTTTTTTCATCGGATAGGTTTACGCCCAAATGTAGTAAAACCGATCAATTCGCGGGCAAAGGATTTTGGCTGTCTGCCGGATTTTGTGAAGAAGGCACGGTCGCCGCCGGATTCGGTCTGTGGTCGAGTTTGGATTTGTCCTGATCGGGAACCGTCATGCCCGAACCTTGCTCGTTCGGATCGGCTTTCCCGGCTTTGGAATAAGTGGTTTTGGACGCTTTCGCGGATCTTGTCTTTTTTACTTCAGAAGTTTTTTCGGACTTTTTGCTGGCTTTGGCTGATGCTGTCTGCGCCGACGCCATAGCGAAACACAAAAAGGCCACCAGGAGGAAGATGCGTTTCATGATTTTTGTTTTTAAGTTACGGATAGCTTTTTTGGAAGCGGCCCTATTTTCGGAAATTTTAACGCAATTGGCTGCTTCTGAGTAGCTGCGATAGGCATCGTACAACTCTTAGACCGAAAGCTGTAAGGTCTCGCCCTGCAAATTGTCGTCACTTTGTATCAATCGGCAAATGCCTAATCTCAAAACGCCATGGTTTCTCCCCACAATTATACCTTGACCCTAAAACTCAGTGCGTTGATAGAAACGCCGCCGCTGCAAAGCCGTGAACAGTTTAGGGAATGCGCCATACGGACGCTGCTTTCGGTTACCAGAAATCAGGACGTGAGCGTGGAATATATCGGCTACAAGGCCGATCCTATCGGAATCCATCATCTCGATTCGCCGAATACCGAGTACGAAGACAGTATTTTCGCGAGTCTGACGCTCAACCACAATCCTTTTTTACTGGTAGACGAAACTGATCAAAAAGATCTTTTGCTCAAGGAGTTCATATCGGCTTTCGAGCATACGACGCGACGGCATCTCGAAGTCGATTCGGAAATGGAAGACCAGAAAACCCACGAGATAGAAGTGGAGTTGAGCAGCGATTGGCAGTTGCATCTGGACAAGAAGTGATCACTTCACGACGATTCCGTGTTTGGACAAAAGCCCTATAAGGCCATCTTTTGAGAATATCGCCTTTTTGAGTTTGTTGCGTTCTGGATCCATCGTGTAATTGAAGCTCGACAGAAAGTCGGTGCGGTGGCAAATCGTGTCTATAAAAGTGGATTGGTGCAGATCGCAATTGTCGAAAATCGCATCAGACAAATCGGCCGACATAAAATCCGAAGCCACGATACTGCAATCGGTGAAAATCGTTCTTGGCAGTTTCAGTGTGTAGAATTTGGTGTAATCGAGATTGCATCCGGTAAAGCTGATATCGAACAGCAAAGGGTCGACCATGGCGAAATTCACGTCGCTGAAATTGCATCTGTTGAACTGTGCGCCGCGGAATCCCACATAATTGATCTTGGCCGAAGCGAAATTGCAGTCGTTGAAAACGCAGTCGATAAACGCCACGCCAGTGAAATTGCAAGCCCGAAAGTCACATCTGTTGAAAACGCAGTTCTCGAAATCGGCATACATCAAGGCTTCGGGTTCGAAAACGGTCTGGAAATCCTGGTTCTTTATATAGCGCAACATACGATAAGAATAAGTTCTGAATACAAAAAGCCCCACTCGATTGAGCAGGGCTTTTCCTTTTATCCGTGACCTCGACTGGAATACAACCTCGGGCGAAAAACTACTGTTCATAAGGGCTTAGGTTTTTATTGGGGAGTTTATGAGTAACTCGACTTGATAGTTGCGATTTTCTCTACTACTTTTTTATTGTCGAGCATTTTGAGAAAAAGACGCTCAACGATTATCTCTGAAGAATAATTTTGAGTCGGTTCTGAAACCTCCGAATCCTTCTGGTGGAAAATTTCGCCATCTCCGGTCAAGAGCCACCCAACGTTTAAATAAGGGAAAATCTCCAAAAGCTTCGTCAGCAAACTCATCGTCAAATCCCTTTTGTTATTCTTGATTTGATTCAGGTTGCTATAATGTATACCAGTTTGATTGGCGAATTCATTTAAGTTATTGAACTGCAAACCAACTAAATAGATAAATCTTTTTCCGATACTATCCATAAAAATTGAAAATTTTATATCAAAAAGAATATTTGTATTTCATTTTGAATATATTTGTACTCGTAAACACTCGTAACTACTCGCGAAGATAACCAACAAAAACGAATTACAAATAGCAGTTTTCTATGATTACGAAAGCAGACGAAAAAAAGATCAGGGCAGTTATCGGCACAAGATTCAGTGCTGAAATCTTGAAGATTCTCGAGGAAAAAGGAATCAAGAACCCACAAGGTGAGCCTTACTCGGATCGCTATGTTTCGCATATACTGAACGGTCGCTACGAAAATCAGGAAATTGAGAAAGCTTTCTGGGAACTGCGTACAAAGAAATTGGCGCTCAAAGCCGAAATCAAGACACTTAGAAACAAAAAACCCGAAGCGGTCACTTCGGGTCTTATCAACCATTAACCTAATTCGATTAACAGTCATGCACAGCAAAACTACAACAAATCAAACTAACGCACAACCGTTAGTGCATCCTTTACCGGCGGGAATTTTGAAGGCCGATGCAGCAACCGAGCTTTTCGGCTGTAGAAACACCAAACGCGTCTTCGGAATATCGAAAGGAGTGACAATAAATTTTTCGGAAATCAGCGGAGACAAACGCGCTCAACTTTTTGAAAAATTGCTATCTGATCCGATCGCCATGAAAGATTTGGCGCATCTGTCACCCGAAAGCAGACTCGAGCAATATGCCTTCTGCGTTTATGGCGCCCTGGATCACGCTCCGGATTTCTGCAAATCTGGGAAATTGAAAGAAGGCGATAACTTCCAATGTTCAGGAGCGTGTTTTTGCCTCGACTGGAAAACCAAAAACATCACCTTGGACGGCCAAAAACTAAAACCGTATCAAATCCGGATCATACAGTCAATCGCTATCGGCCTTACCGATAAAGAAATCGCTGACAGGCTGTGTATTTCAGCCTCCACGCTAAACACTCACAAGGCGTCATTGTTTGCTATGGCAAACGTCACTTCGTCCCGCGCCTTGATTTCCCGTGCAACCGAACAAAAAATCATCCAATAAAAACAATCATGATCAAAACCGAAAAATTTCCGTCCGACCTAGCTTGCCGAAGAATCATTTTCGTTGCGATGGTCTTATTGATTGCGCTGGCTTTTTACGCCGGATTTGAACTGTATCGAATCAATCACATCAAAGACTGAATTATGGGACTTTCAATCACAGGCTCTCAAGCCATCGACATGATCAAATCGGAATATCCGAAAACGTGGCAAGATTTGGTTTGCAAAAAAATTGGTCAGGTAAAGACAGCGATGCGTATCTACAAAGCGGATGCTTTGACCTCTTATCAAAAATATATGAACCAAACGCAAGATCGTGAGAACGCGATCGCCGGACTTGCCTCGGATGGACCCCAAGCGCGACACGGTGATGATCGACAACACGCCCATCGACTACCTCGACTTCGCCTCGCCGGTTTCCGGCCTCGGCTCGAAGATGGGGCTTGATGC
>JBCNQO010000197.1:0-4825 GCA_039592825.1 Flavobacterium sp. | reverse complement strand
GACAACGGCGTAAAAGTGGCTGTCGAGAAAAAATCGTTCCTCTATCTGGCCGGAACCACATTAGAATTCTCTGGCGGATTGAACGGGAAAGGTTTCATTTTTAACAATCCGAACGCGAGCAGAACTTGCGGTTGTGGCGAGAGCTTCTCGCTTTAAATGTTTTAAGCCGATTTCGGGCTTTTTAACCTAAGACTTTTTATGTCAAAATATACAGAAGACGACCTCAAGGTCGAACTCGAAAACAAAGAATACGAATACGGATTTTATACCGATATAGAGTCCGAGACGTTTCCTGTTGGCCTTAACGAAGACATCATCCGCGCAATTTCACAGAAAAAGGAAGAGCCGCAATGGATGACCGAGTGGCGATTGGAAGCTTTCCGTGCGTGGAGCGAGATGACCGAGCCGGAATGGGCGAACGTGCATTACACCAAGCCAGATTTCCAGGCGATTTCGTATTATTCGGCACCTAAGAAAGTCGATCCTAACAAGACTTTGGACGACGTGGATCCGGAACTTTTGGCGATGTACAAAAAACTCGGGATCTCGATCGATGAACAGAAAAAGATGAACAATATCGCGATGGACATCGTGGTCGATTCGGTTTCTGTAGCCACGACTTTCAAGAAGACTTTGGCCGAAAAAGGCATCATTTTCTGCCCGATTTCCGAAGCGATCAAAGAACATCCGGAATTGGTTCAGAAATATTTGGGAACCGTTGTTCCGCAGAAAGACAACTTTTATGCGGCTTTGAACTCGGCTGTTTTTTCTGATGGTTCGTTCTGTTACATTCCGAAAGGCGTAAGATGTCCGATGGAATTGTCGACGTATTTCCGTATCAACCAAGCCGGAACCGGACAATTCGAGAGAACGTTGGTCATCGCGGATGAAGAAAGCTACGTGTCGTACCTCGAAGGTTGTACCGCGCCAAGCCGTGACGAGAACCAACTGCACGCGGCCGTCGTCGAGCTTATCGCTTTGGACAATGCCGAGATCAAATATTCAACGGTACAAAACTGGTTTCCAGGCGATAAAAACGGAAAAGGCGGGGTTTTCAACTTTGTGACCAAGCGCGGACTTTGCGAGAAAAACGCGAAAATTTCGTGGACGCAGGTCGAAACGGGTTCTGCCGTGACTTGGAAATATCCGTCTTGCGTTTTGAAAGGTGACAATTCGGTGGGCGAATTTTACTCGATTGCCGTGACCAACAATTTCCAGCAAGCCGATACGGGTACGAAAATGATCCACTTGGGCAAAAACACCAAGTCGACAATCATCTCGAAAGGTATTTCTGCCGGAAAATCGCAAAACAGCTATCGCGGACTTGTCCAGATTTCTGGTCGTGCAGACAATGCTCGAAATTTCTCCCAATGCGACTCGCTTTTGATGGGAAATAACTGCGGTGCGCACACGTTTCCGTATATCGAATCGAAGAATCCATCGGCTAAAATCGAGCATGAGGCGACAACTTCGAAAATCGGGGAAGACCAGGTTTTCTACTGCAACCAAAGAGGAATTCCGACGGAGAAGGCGATTGCGCTTATCGTGAACGGATTCTCTAAAGAGGTTTTGAATAAACTTCCTATGGAGTTTGCGGTTGAGGCTCAGAAACTTTTGGAGATTTCACTCGAAGGTTCGGTCGGATAATTAAAGAATTGATAATGAGGTCGTTTTGTCGGCCAAATTCCATACAAACAAAATGCTAGAAGTAAAAAATCTACACGCGAAAGTAGAAGACAAAGATATCCTGAAAGGCATCAACCTTTCGGTGAAAGCCGGTGAAGTGCACGCGATCATGGGGCCGAACGGTTCCGGAAAATCGACGCTTTCAGCCGTGATTGCAGGAAACGAGCACTACGAAATGACCGATGGCGAAATCATCCTCGACGGTGAAGACATTTCGGAATTGGCTCCCGAAGAGCGCGCTCACAAAGGCGTTTTCCTTTCGTTCCAATATCCGGTGGAAATTCCGGGTGTTTCGGTGACGAACTTTATGAAAACGGCGATCAACGAGTCGAGAAAAGCGCAAGGGTTGGAGGAAATGCCGGCGAATGAGATGCTGAAATCGATCCGCGAGAAGTCGGAACTTTTGGAGATTGACCGCAAATTCTTGTCCCGATCTTTGAACGAAGGATTTTCGGGTGGAGAAAAGAAGAGAAACGAGATTTTCCAGATGGCGATGCTCGAGCCGAAACTCGCGATCCTTGACGAAACCGATTCTGGTCTTGACATCGATGCTTTGAGAATCGTCGCGAATGGCGTCAATAAATTGAAGTCCGAAAACAACGCGATCATCGTCATTACGCACTATCAGCGACTTTTGGATTATATCGTTCCGGATTTCGTCCACGTACTTTACAAAGGAAAAATCGTGAAGTCTGGTGGAAAAGAGCTTGCTTACGAATTGGAGGAAAAAGGTTACGATTGGATTAAATCGGAAAACTAAAATGGAGTTGAAAGAAAAACTTATTTCGTCGTTTATGGCGTTTGAGGAACAGATCGATACCGAGACTGATCTTCACGACATCCGCACGGAAGCACTCAAGAATTTCGAGGAAAAAGGTTTCCCGACCAAGAAGTTGGAAGCCTGGAAATACACATCTTTGAACTCGGTTCTGAAGAAAGACTTCACGGTTTTCCCAAAGACCGAAGCCGCTCTGGAATGGGCCGACATCAAGAAGTATTTCCTGCACGAGATCGACACTTATAAAATCGTCTTTATCGACGGGGTTTTCAGCTCTTTTTTGAGTTCGACGACTCACGAGGGAATCGACGTTTGTTTGATGTCATCGGCGCTTACCAAACCGAAATACAAGATGATCATCGATGAGTATTTCAACAAGATCGCGTCCAAAGATGAAAGCCTGACGACCTTGAATACGGCGTTTGCCAAAGAAGGTGCGTTCATCAACATTCCGCGTTCGAAAGTGGCCGACAAACCTATCGAGATCATGTATTTCTCTACCGGAAACGAAGCCGCTTTGATGGTTCAGCCGAGAAGTTTGGTGATTGCAGGCGAGAATTCCCACGTGCAGATCATCGAGCGTCACCAGAGTTTGAGCGAGAATGCGGTTTTGACCAATGCCGTGACCGAAATCTACGCGAAAAAACGCGCTATCGTCGATTATTATAAGCTTCAGAACGACAACGATTCGGCTTCGCTTATAGACAACACTTATATTTCGCAGAAGGAAATGAGTACGGTGAAAGTCCATACTTTTTCTTTTGGCGGAAACATTACGAGAAACAACCTGAATTTCTTCCACGAAGGCGAACACATCGATTCGACTTTGAAAGGCATTACGATTCTGGACGGAACGCAGCACGTGGATCATCACACTCTGGTGCGTCACGCAACACCGAATTGCGAATCACACCAGAATTACAAAGGGATTTTCGGCGACAAATCGACAGGCGTTTTCAACGGGAAAATCTATGTAGAGAAAGAAGCCCAGAAAACCGACGCTTTCCAGCAGAACAACAACATTCTGCTTTCGGACAAAGCCACGATCAACGCCAAACCACAACTCGAGATTTTCGCCGACGACGTGAAATGTTCGCACGGTTGCACGATTGGTCAGTTGGACGAGAAGGCGATGTTCTACATGCAATCGCGCGGTATTCCCAAAAAAGAGGCCAAAGCGCTTTTGATGTATGCGTTCTCGAATGAGGTTATCGAAAGCATCAAGATTCCGGAACTAAAGAACCGAATCAACAAATTGATCGCCATGAAATTGGGCGTGAATATGGGGTTTGATTTGTAAATTCCAGATAATAGAACAAAGAAGTCCGATTGAAAGTCGGGCTTTTTTTGTGCTTTGAAGCGACATTGTAAGACGGCAAAATTCGAATTTTCAGGACACAAAAATACCACCACCGCCCACCCTCAATTTAAGTCGGTTTTGGGGCAGTCGGATACAGATTTTCTGTAAAAATTCTTAAAGTTTTGGAATCCAGCCGAACTAAAAAATCCTATGTTCTTGAGTTTTGGTCGTGACCGGAATTCTCAGAATTTCAAGTTCCGATCAAAAAAAAAAAGGCTCGAAATTGGACTCCTATTCCACAGCCTAAATATTTGAATTATCTGAGCTTGTGAGAACGAAATAACTAAAGTCTCATATCGAAATGGAAGCTAGAAAATCGGGAAGTTTCAAAATGGCATCAAGGCAAATCCACAGATTCAAATTCATGAGGTACTAAGTCGATGAAGATTCCAGCTTAAACGAAAGCGATATTTTGTCAAAATCTCGAATTCCGATCAAAAAGAAAACTAGAATTCGATTTCAGACTGGAACCAAAATTCTCAAAAGTACTCCTCATACTCCAGAATCTTCCGCTCCAAACGCTTTTCGAGATAAGCATTCCCGCCGTTCAACTCCGACAAAATCTCCTTCGCCTGATCGCGATAAGCCAAAATTTTCGCCTTATCCCAATGCGCCGGCGGACGTTGCAGATTCGTGATTCGATCGGCCAACTTCACGGCCCAAACTTCTTTCGGCTGTAGTTTTATCCGATCCAAGCTATCGGCCATAGGATTTTGTGCCGACTTGTCTTTCGTGAGCGATTTTACGCCATTTAGAACCGCATTTCCGAACGTTTCGGCAATTTCGTGATCCGATACTTCGCAATCCTCGAGAACGTCGTGTAAAAGCGCGATTTGGATGGCAAAGTTGAGGTCGAAGTCTTCGGAATGCGTCGAAGCGACGATGATTTCCATGGCGACGTTGCTCAAATGCACCACATAAGGCAAATCGCTCGACGGAATTTTCTGGTCGCCATGTTTGTAAGCCGCGAATTTGACGGTATTCTGGTAAATCGTCTCGAA
>JBCNQO010000196.1:0-4826 GCA_039592825.1 Flavobacterium sp. | reverse complement strand
GGGCTGTAGGAGTAGTAGAATAACGTCAACAATAACTTCTACAGGAATTATCTCGCGCAATGCTCTATCAATTATACGGTGGAGCAACTCGAGAAAGTTTCGGCAGAATATGCATCCGATTACAATCGCATTCTGGCTAAAGCCGATTTGACTTTGAACGAGATTTCGAAGTGGAAAGATGTGGCCGACAAAATGTATTTCCCGTATTCGGAAGAGCATCAAGTGTATTTGCAACAAGATGGATTTTTGGACAAAGAGCTTGTAAAAGTGCACGATCTGGACAAATCACAACGTCCGATCAACCAGAAATGGTCTTGGGACAGAATCTTGCGTTCGCCTTACATCAAACAAGCCGATACGCTTCAAGGGTTTTATTTCTTCGAGGATCAATTCTCTAAGGAAGAACTCGAGCGCCACTTTGATTTCTACGAGCCTTATACGGTTCACGAGAGTTCGCTTTCGCCTTGCGTGCATTCGATTCAGGCGGCGACTTTGGGCAAAATGGAGATGGCTTATACGTTCTATTTGCGCACTTCACGACTCGATTTGGACGATTACAACAAAGAGGTCGAAGAAGGTTTGCACATTACCTCGATGGCCGGCACCTGGATGAGCATCGTGGAAGGCTTTGGCGGTTTGCGCGTGAAAGACGACCAGTTGCATTTTACGCCTAGAATTCCTCAGGAATGGAACGGTTATTCTTTCAAGATTAATTTCCGTGGACAGATCCTCAAGGTTTCGGTTCATACCGATAAGACTGATTTTGCTTTGGAAGGCGGTGAGGAGATTACCGTTTTCGTTAATGGGAAAAGCGTTACTGTTGAGCCGAATGGTTTGGTGACGGTTTAAACCATTAAATTATTTTGAACCATTAAGGGCATTAAGAACATTAAGTTCATATAAGATTGAAAGGCTTCGCCTTTTAAGATTTTTTACAGATTTTCTATAATTGCCTTTAATGGTTTATTCTTTTCTTGTTGCCATGAGAAAAGACGAAATATCACAGCTATCCTATACAATTATCGGATGCGCAATTAGTGTCAACAAGGCATTAGGCCCTGGGCTTTTAGAAAGCATCTACGAAAAGTGCCTGGAGTATGAATTAGAAAAGAAAGGTTTCTCTGTCAAGAGGCAAGTTCCTGTTTCTGTTGTTTACGATGGCTTAGTATTTTCACATCGGTTAAAGGTAGACCTATTTGTGAACGACCTAATCGTTTTGGAATTGAAAGCCGTGGAGACTCTGCTGCCAATTCATGAAGCGCAACTGCTCACCTATTTGAATCTGCTGAAATGTCCGCAAGGTTTACTGATTAACTTCAACACTACCAATATTGTCAAATCGTACGTTCCGCTCGTCAACAAATTCTATGAATTTGAACCTTAATGCCCTTAATGGGCTTAATGCTCTTAATGTTTCCAAAGAAGACGAAGTCTTCGGTCTTTCAAACTTAACTCTACTACAGTAAGAAATGAAACAACTACTATTCCTCCTTTTCACGTTTACGGTCGCCTCGGCCCAACTCCAAAAAACCGAACCGCCATTCTGGTACGCCGAAATGAAAAACCCGGAACTCCAAGTGATGTTCTACGGCAAAAACATTTCAGCCTATCAAGTATCAGTCGATAAGAACGTGGTGATCACAAACGTAGCGAAAACCGAAAACCCGAATTACCTGTTCGTCACGATCGATACCAAAAACATTCCCGCGTCAAAACTCACTTTCACTTTCTCCGAAAAAGGTAAAACCAAGTTCACCAAACCCTACGAACTCAAAGCCCGCAAAAAAGATTCCGCCTTGCGACAAGGTTTTGACTCGTCCGACCTGATCTATCTGATCATGCCCGATCGTTTCGCGAACGGCAATCCATCCAACGACAATTCATCTGAAACTACCGAAAAATCAGATCGCAAAAACGACCACGGCCGCCACGGAGGCGACATAGACGGCATCATCAAAAACCTCGATTACATTCAAAGTCTGGGTGCCACTGCGATTTGGAACACGCCACTTTGCGAAGACAACGAACCTCGCGGCACTTACCACGGTTACGCCCAAACCGACGTTTACAAAATCGATCCGCGCTACGGCACCAACGACGATTATCTCAAATTGTCGAGCGAACTGCACAAACGTGACATGAAACTCATTTTGGATTATGTCACGAACCATTGGGGCGCCGAACATTGGATGGTAAAAGATTTGCCTTCTTACGACTGGCTGCACCAATTTCCGGGTTATGCCCAAAGCAATTACCGAATGACGACGCAATTCGATCCGAACGCTTCACAGGTTGACAAAAAATATTGCGTAGACGGTTGGTTCGTAAAATCGATGCCCGACCTGAACCAATCGAATCCGATGGTCGTGAAATATCTTACGCAAAATGCCATTTGGTGGATTGAATACGCCGATTTGGACGGATTCAGAGTCGATACTTACTCGTATTGCGACAAAAAAGGAATTGCCGAATGGACCAAAGCGATCACAGACGAATACCCACATTTCAACATCGTGGGCGAAGTCTGGATGCACGACCAGGCGCAAATGGCGTATTGGCAGAAAGACTCGAAAATCGGGGCGATCCAGAGCTATAATTCCTATTTGCCGTCGGTCATGGATTTCACTTTGCACGACGCGATCGAAGGCGCTTTTGGCGAAAACGAAGGCTCATGGGACAAAGGCATGATCAAGATGTACGACAATTTCGCGAACGACTTTTTGTACCCGAACATCAACTCGATTCTAGTGTTTGCCGAAAACCACGACACCCAACGTTTCAACCAACGCTACAAAGATTTACCGACGTACAAAATGGCAATGTCGTTGATCGCGACAGTTCGCGGAATTCCGCAAATCTACTACGGATCGGAAATTGGCATGCAAGGCGACAAAGGCAAAGGCGACGGCGACATCAGACGCGATTTCCCGGGCGGTTGGAACGGCGATTCGCACAACGCTTTCACGGCTTCCGGACGCAATGAATCCGAAAAAGCCTATTTCGATTTCTCGTCGAAACTGTTCAATTGGAGAAAGCAAAAGTCGGTCATCCACAACGGAAAAACGCTACAATTCATCCCAGAAAACAATGTGTATGTATATTTCCGCTACGACGAAAAAGAAACGGTAATGGTCGTGATCAACAATTCCGACAAGCCGCAAACCTTCAAAACCGCGCGTTTTCAGGAAGGCATCAAGAATTTCACGAACGGAAAAGACGTGGTTTCGGGCAAATCTGTCGACCTCAAACAAGACGTTTCCATCGACGGGAAAACCGCTTATATTCTCGAGTTGAAGTAATTTTTTTACCGCGGATTGGCAGATTCGAAGGATTTTTCATGAAGTCCGCGAAAATCCGTCAATCCGCGGCTTATTATTTTTTAGAAGCTGAATCCGGCTTTCGCTCTTAGCTTTCTTGAAAAACCTTGTTTTGTAGCTTTTGCGAAGAGCTTCCTTTGGTCGCTTCCGCAAAAGCACAAAACTTGCGGTTTTTTATTGCGCTTCGCTCCATACAATTCGAGCATAGCTCTCGGGTCTGCAAAAGGCTAATTCACTAAATCCGGGCTAGGTTTCGGTCTAAAATTCAAAATCGCGTCACATGTTCACCATCGCACAAATCGAGTCCGCACACGCAAAAGTCCAATCGGGCGCCGACTTTCCCGCTTACATTCAAGAAATCAAGACCTTCGGCGTAAAATCATTCGAGACGTTCGTGGTCGACAGCCACACGGAATACTTCGGTGAAAACGGTTTCAAGGCTACGTCGCAACCGCAATACGAAAACCTCGAAATCTCGCCAAACGCCAATCCGGAACAATTCAAGTCAGATTTAAAAGCACACCAAAAAGGCCAAACCGACTACTTCACTTTCTGCCGTGACTGCGCCAAATCGGGCATCACGAAATGGGTTTGCGACCTCGAGGAAATGACTTGTATTTACTTTGATAGCGTCGGCAACGAAATTCTGGTTGAGACGATTCCGGGTTGACAAGTTGTCCATTTGAACAAATCACACATTGTCACATCGAATCTGACTTCCCAAGATCGAAAACCACCTCTTAAAACAGCACTCGTCACATTTAGCATTTTTTACAGACCCGAGAGCTTTGCTCGAATTGTACGAAGTAAATTTCCGTAACTGACTGATTCGCAACTTATATAAGGGATAAATCCGCCCCTTCCCTGAAGGTAAGATCGCGATTTCCAAAGTACACGAGGTGCAAAAAGCACTCATAGTTTTCAACAGTTACTCGCGTCCAATATATTCGTCGGAAAAGAACGGATGCAGAAACATTATATTCGAAAAGTCAGGCACAAGCTTGTACTTTTTGTTAAATCCGAAACTACCGTCCAAAACCCAAAAAACCAACAACTTTCACCGGCTAATTTGTGGAAAATCCGTAATTTTTGGCCAGAATTCAAAAACGTCCAAACCGCATCACGCCTCTACCTTGCGGATGGCGAAAAATCTCACAGAATGAAGAAAACGATTGTGTGCGCACTGCTCGCCGCCATGACTATGAACACGAATTTACAGGCGCAATCGAGCGCTAAACCTCAGGATAAAAAAGAAAAATTGCCTTTCATCTGGCAAGGTGCCAACCTCTACTTTCTGCTCGTGGACCGTTTCAACAACGGCAACAAGTCCAACGACGTGAATTTCGACAGGAACCAGCAAACGGGAAAATTGCGCGGTTTTGAAGGAGGCGACATCAAAGGCATCACCCAAAAAATCGAGGAAGGCTATTTCGACAAACTCGGCATCAACGCCATCTGGCTCACTCCTATCGTAGAACAGGTGCACGGTTTTGTAGACTAAAGCCAAGG
>JBCNQO010000195.1:0-4827 GCA_039592825.1 Flavobacterium sp. | reverse complement strand
GCCAATAGGCGCTTCTCTGGTTTTGTCCGTCGATTAGGTTTTCGTGTATGCGGCTCCACTTTTTGGCTTTCAAATCGTACCTGTTCATAACGAGATTGCCGCGTCCGGATGCGCCCGAGCGATACAGAAACAAAAGGTTTCCGTTGTCGAGCTTGTGGAATTCAGGATACGTGACTTTTTGTTCGTCGTTGCCAACCATCGGCATTTCGTTTGAAAAGTCGAGTCCGTAAGGTTTTTTGCTCACGGAATAACGCAGTTTGGAATCGTGGTGATCAAAACTCAAATGCACGAATCCGTTGCCGTCGAGCGCGATTGAAATCGAGTTGTGGGCATCTTGAGCTTTGCCGACGAATTTCGTTTTCACCGATTGCCATTTCGTTGAATTCAACTTTCGTTTGGCTACGATCACATTCGCGTCTTTGTCGTAAAATGCCGTGAATTGCCAGTTTTTGTCGCTAACGACAGCGTCCGAACGGAAAATCACGGTGTTCACGGTATTGCGCGCCCAACCGTTCCCAACCACAGATTCGGTGGTTTTTTGGGCAATGCCATCCGCGGAAGCGAAAACCAGCAAAAGGATGATATTTCTAAAAAAGTGGTTCAAGATTTAAGGCGTTTGAGTACGATGTTTTTGGCTTGGTAAATGGTTTCGGTCGTTGGCATTTCGGTTCCCGACGAGCCGTTCATCTGCAAATTCACGATTAGCCAGAATGGTTTTCCGGTGAAATCTGTGTAATGTTCGGCGGTTTTTTGGCCGTCGATGGAATACGTGAGAAGCGCGTGCGAATCGTCTATGTATTTCAAAACGGCTTTGTACGAATGCCAGTTTTTGTCGGCGTCGTCTATCGCGATTTTTTTGCTTGTGACGTTTTGTTGCGTGATGAACGTGTTTTGCCAGTTCACCTCGTCGCCTTTGAACTCGAGAATGTCCGATTCGGGCGGCCAACCGTTTACGGCCGTGATCCAGAATGCGGGCCAAGTTCCTTTGGCGATCGGCGCTTTGAACTCGCCCGAGATTTCGTATTCGGGAAACTGTTTCGAGAGCAAAATCTGGTGTTTGGCATGGATCGCACCCGAACGGAACTTGATCTGTTCAAACGGTTCGTGCTTGCTTTTGCCTTCGGATTTAGAGATTGGAGTCGCTTTGATGGTCAAAACCGAATCTTTGACCGAAACCTGGCTTTTGTACATTCTGGCCGATCCGTTGTGCTCGTTTCCCCACGGATAGAACGCGCTCCAGACCTTGTCGAATTCTTTTTGGCTCGACAGGTTTTTGGCCGAAATCAACGTTTCCCAATTGCGTTTGTCTTCTTTTGGTTTGGACGGATAATACGCGTGATCGATCAAGCCTTTTTGGCCCGACCAGATTTTCTTTTGCGACCAGTCGGCGTCGGGCGACGACCAGAATTCGGTTTGCTTCGGAAGTCCCAAAACCAGAAACGCTTCTGTCGACAAATACAAACTTCCGGTCGAAATATAAGGTTCGGCCAATTCGGGTTGATGTCCGGCAAAACCTAGAGTCAACCAACCTTTTTCATCAAAAGTACCCGGCATTTCAAGTTGTCTTTTAATGACCGATTGTAATGCGCAACGCACTTGAGCTGGACTTACGCCGACTGGCAATTCCTGACGCAACGCCATCTGCGAAAGTGCCTGAAAAGCACCGAATCGGTAAACGATAGAACGTCCGACTGCAGGAAAAGTGCCTTCGGGCGAAATCAATCTTTCCTGGATTTCGGCGTAACGGCGCGCTCTTTCTGTGTATTTGTCGGCTTGGTCGACGTAATCGCGACGGTAGCGCCAATTCTTGAGTTTGGATTTGTTCTCGCGTAAAACCGAAATGATGTCGAGCAACATCGGCTGGATCACGTAACTGTTGTAGTAATCGTTGTGGAATTCGGGGCCGTCGCCGTAGGTTCCGTCGCCCAGATACCATTCTTCGTGTTTCTTCAAAGCGAATTCCAATCGGACGAAATCGGCATCGCCTTCGAACTTCAAAAGCGCGGCTTCGATCGTTCCCGAAAAAAGCAACCAATTTGTGTATGGCGGAGAAGTTTTGCGCGTCGATTTGAACGCGTCCAATAAGCGTTTTTGAGTAGTTTCGTCCAATTTCTTCCAAAGACTTGGTGCGCGCAACAATCCATTTGCGAGGAATGCCGCATCTACCAAAGGTTGGCCTTCGCCAGAAAAGTTGAGCTTGTCGGGTGAATTCGGGTCGACGCAATTCTTGAGGCCTTGAACGGTCATGTCGATGTAGATTTTTCGAAGTTTTCCTTCTTCGGAATTGTCGGCACCAAGTTCTAACCAAGGCGCGATTCCCGACAAAGTGCGTCCGAAGGCTTCGAGATGCGTTACGGCCGCCCGATCGCCCCAGGTTCCACCGTAGGTTTCTACAGGCATTGTCTTTTTAAGCTCATTCTTGCTTAAGGCATCCAAGACGGGATGTGAGATTTTTAGAAGCGCGTTCACGTAAAACGCCCGGGAATCGTTGCCCGAAAGTTTCGTTTGCGCATTGGTCGAGCAAAAGCAAAGTCCGATAAGGAAAAAGTATAGGTATTTCATTTATAGCAAGTTAAGTATCGGGGTGCAATTTTGGAAAAAAACCTGTTTGCCGAAGCTCGTTATCGGCAAACAGGCTGAAGTGTGTAAAAAAACAGTATTAACTAACTCTAACCAAAAAGTATTAGTTCTCGTAACCAGGATTCTGCTCCAGAACCGCGCCCGTGTTGAGCTGGATCTCGCTGAGCGGAATCGGGAAAAGTAGGTGTGTGTTCGTAAGGCCTTGAATCTGCGCTTGCGGCTCCGGATTGTGCATCGCGGCTCTTTGTACAAGCGTTCCGGTTCTCATTAGAGTCATGCGTCGGTTTTCTTCGGCAAGCAATTCGCGAACGCGCTCGTCGAGGATGAAATCGAGCGTGATGTCTGAAGCAGAAACCTGTGGAGCGTTGGCTCTTGTTCTAAGAACGTTGATAGTTGTTGCCGCACCAGCCAGATTTCCTTGCTTGAATTGCGCTTCTGCCTTGAACATGTAGGTTTCGCCCAAACGCATCAGGATAAAGTCTTTCCACATTCCAAAACCGAAAACGTCGCGGGAATCGTATTGTCCCCATTTCAAAGTGTAAGGCGGAATGTTCACTAGCGTGTCTGAACCCGTGTAAGGAACTTGCTGTCCGTAAATCGCAGCAAACTGAGGCGCTGGATTGTTGTAGTAAAAACGTCTGTGGATGCTGTACTTGGAGTTTCTCATATCGGTATTGTCATACAGGTTGTAGATAACCCAATTGTTGAGACGCATACGTGCGATGCCACGTCCGCCAAGCGAATCTGCCGGAAGCATTCCGTTCACGTTGTGGTAGGCCGCGCCCCAAACGCGACGTTGTTGAGGGTTTCCTGTACTTCCTCCGCGAACGTCTGCCGGGTTTTCGTTCTCAAGCGTCCAAAGTGTTTCTGTGTTTCCTTGAGAACGTCTTTGGTTGCCTCTAAAGAACATATCCGAAAAAGGATCACCTGGCTGTTGTGCCTTCACACCGTAACGGGCATTCACCAAGTTGAATGAACCGCTCGAAATGACGGCATCGGCTTGCGCTTCAGCCAAAGCGGGTTGATTGGCACGCAGGTAAAATTCTGCGAAAAGGTGATGTGCCGTGTATTTGTGGATGCGGCCTTCCTTGCGTCCGGCGATTTGTCCCGGAGCAGGCAAATTGGTTGTCGCGAAAGTAAGGTCGGCTTCGATCAAGGCGTTCACTTCTGCGAGTGTGGCGCGTACGAAATCGACTCTTGGCGTTGTAACAGGTTCTGTGATGAGCGGCACGCCTCCGTACAAAGTGGCCAGTTTGTTGTAAGCCAATGCTCGGAAGAACTTGGCTTCTCCTTCTACCGAAAGTTCTTCTTCTTCTGTCATATCGGCTACATCTGTAGAAGAAACCGACTTGATGATGCTGTTGGCATTCTCGATGATGTTGTAATACAAAGACCAAGTGATTCTGGCTCCATTGTCGTTTGGCTCAAGCTCGTTGTAGTGATAGTACGGACGCTCGATTCCCTGTGGCTGAACCGGCCAGGTAATGTCGGTTCCGGCTTGCCACAAACAAAGATAGCCTTGGTCATTGCTTTGGGTATAGAATGTACTTTCCATTTGGTAAAGTCCTACCAGCGCGGCTTCAAAACCCAATTTGTTCGTAAGCGATTGTGGCGTAAGGGTCGAATAGACTTCTTCGTCCAGAAACGATTCGCTGCACGATGTCGTGGCCAGAATGGCTCCCAGACCCGCGACGAAAAGTGATTTTTTGATATAAGATTTCATGATGTTCTTTTTATAGCGTTTTTACAGATTCAGGTTGAGTCCGAGGGAAATCGAGCGCACTTGCGGATAGTTGTTCGTCCAGTCGCCAGAACCTCTGTATGAGAAGTTGTTTTCCGGATCCCAACCTATCCAATTCGTCCAGGTGTAAAGGTTTCTGCCCGACACATAGATCGTAAGGTTCTCGATTCCGGCTTTTCCTATAAGGTCTTTGTCGAAAGCGTAGCTCAAGCGAACATCCTGAAGGCGCACGAAGCTGGCATCTTTCGGATAACCATAACCGCGCGTGTTGAAATAGCCCAATGACGGTCTTGAATTGCTTTGGTTGTCTGGCGTCCAGTAACCTACTTCTGCCGGAATGTTTCTTCTTCCTACTTCGTCTCCGTAGTTCAGATCTGGGTTGCCTTTAAGCGAACCTTGGCTGGTGTAGATGAAAACGCTCAGGTTGAAGTTCTTGTAGGTGAAACGGTTTGTGATACCGCCCGTCCACTTCGGAAGCGTCGTACCAAGGTATTTTCTGTCGTTTG
>JBCNQO010000194.1:0-4834 GCA_039592825.1 Flavobacterium sp. | reverse complement strand
TGTTTAACAGAGTTTTGAGTCCCGAAGGTCCAGATGATTTCTCCCTATTACGCGAGTAAAGAGGGAATTTTCGTGTTGGATGAAGCGTCCAAAACCTTCAAACGCGACAAGATTTTGAGTTCGGTTTTCGAGAAAGACGAATACACTTCGGGCAAATTAATTGCCGACAGTTCGAACAAACTCTGGCTGTTCTCGAAGAATTATATCCATTATTTCACCTTGAGCAAAATCGGGAACGAACTCAAGAAAAACACGATTCCAATTCCGCTTTCGCTGACTGGTTCTATGTTGGGTTACGAGAATGTGACGCGGCTTTCGAACTCGATTTTCCTTATCGGAACGACCGACGGTTACTACACGATCAACCTCAACGACCTTCGTTTCAAGAGCAACAGCGTGTCTATCACGAACGTTTCGATCAACAAACTAGACGAGAAACTCATCAGTTGCCCAATCAAGGACGGAAGCGAATTTGCGCACGACGAGAACAACGTCACGCTCAACTATACAGTTCCGGAATACAACAAATACATCTACACCGAGTACCAATACATGCTCGAGGGACAAACCGAGGAATGGAGCAATTGGAGCGCGAAAACCTCGGCGACTTTCAAGAATTTGCCTCCGGGCGACTACATTTTCAAGGTTCGGGCGAAGATCGCCAATTCGAATCCTAAGAACATGGCGTCGTACAGTTTCACGATTGCCAAGCCTTGGTACACGACGAATCTGGCTTTGGTGGTTTATTTGATTTTGATGATTCTCGCCGCGGTCTACATCCACAAAGCCTACAAAGAATACTACCGCAAACAGGAACAAAAGCTCATCGAGGAAAACAATTTGCTGCTTGAGATCAAGGAACTCGAGAACGAACAACAGTTGATGAAACTCAAAAACGAGCAATTGTCGATTGACGTAGACAGCAAAAACCGCGAATTGGCGGCTTCGACGATGAGTTTGATGAAGAAGAACGAATTGTTGTCTTTGATCAAGGACGACTTGAAACGCACGAATTCCGATCAGGAAGACAAGAGCATCAAATCGGTCATCAACACTATCAATAAGAGCATTTCCGACGACGATTCGTGGACGATTTTCAAAGAAGCTTTCAACAGTGCCGACAACGATTTCCTCAAGAAGATCAAACAGCTTCACCCTTCGCTTACACCAAACGACTTGCGACTTTGCGCCTATCTCAGACTCAATCTTTCGAGCAAGGAAATCGCCCCGCTTTTGAACATTTCGGTGCGAAGTGTCGAGGTCAAGAGATATCGTTTGCGTAAAAAAATGGATCTGGCGCATGAAACGGGCGTCGTGGAATACATTTTATCCATTTAGACGCCATTATAGCGCGAAATCTGAACCATACAACGCCCATACAAAATGCGTTTTTTAAGCCCGCAAACGGCCTGAATCCGTGCCATACAAACTTGTTAAAACGCTGTTAACGGAAGCGTGCGCAACACTTGAGCGTTAAAACCGAATCTGTATAGTTTCTTTCACCGAACTATTGCGATTGCGCTGTTGCAAAAAATGTAGTTTTAGCCAATCAGAAATTTTAGGTAGCGTTTTTTGCCGATATCAAAAAATAATGCCGAATAAATCTATTTTCCGTCAGGAGTTCTCACAATTCGCTCTTGACGGAGAAAAGCCTAACCTAATCCAACCAAATGAACATTGAAATGAAAAAACTGGTCTTACTGCTTTTTTCGATCCTGGTTTCGCCTTGCGTTCTGGCACAAAGCAACAGTGTTGTAGTGTCGAACGGTGCTCAAGGCGCCAAACTCGTGGTCGATGGTAAAGATTTCGTCGTAAACGGGATGAACTGGGATTACTATCCTATCGGAACAAATTATTCCTACAGCCTGTGGACGCAACCCGACGATTTCATCAAACTTGCGCTAGACAACGAGATGGGATTGCTCAAGAATATGGGCGTGAACACGATTCGTGTCTATGCCGGAATGCCCAAAAAGTGGATCGAATACATCCACGCGAACTACGGCATTTATACGATGTTGAACCATTCTTTCGGGCGCTACGGTGTCGATTTGAATGGCGCTTACATCCCGAATACCGACTACGCCAACAAACAAACGCGTGAGTTCCTTTTGTCTGAAGCCAACAAACTCGCTGCCGAATACAAAGACACCAAAGGTTTGCTTTTGTTCCTTTTGGGGAACGAGAACAACTACGGTTTGTTTTGGGACGGTGCCGAAACCCAGAATATTCCAATGCCGGAAAGGGTTTCTACCAAAAGAGCAGTCGCGATGTACAAATTGTTCAACGAAGCTGCGGTTTCTATGAAGAAAATCGATGGTTCACACCCAATCGCGTTCTGTAACGGAGATTTGATGTATCTCGACATCATCAACAAAGAATGTCAGGATTTCGACATTTTTGCGACCAACGTTTACCGCGGTCCGTCGTTTGGCGACCTTTTCGAAAAGGTGAAGCACGAGTACGGAAAACCGGTTTTGTTCGCGGAATTCGGTGCCGATGCTTTCAACGCGATCACAAATCAGGAAGACCAGACTTCTCAGGCTTATTATTTGGTGAACCAATGGAAGGAAATCTACGAGAACGTAGCCGGTTTGGGCAAAGCTCAGAACGCGATTGGCGGATTCACGTTTCAGTTCAGCGACGGTTGGTGGAAATACGGCCAAACCTCGAATCTTGACGTACACGACACGAACGCTTCTTGGGCAAACGGCGGTTACATGAGAGATTACGAGCAGAACCAGAACAACATGAACGAAGAATGGTTCGGAATCTGTGCCAAAGGCCCAACGAACGAGAAAGGTTTCTATGAACTTTACCCGCGTTCGGCTTATTACGTTTTGAAGGAAGCGCACCAATTCAACCCGTTCACAGCGGCTTCTTACACGAATGTTGACCAATATTTCAACAATATCCAGCTTATGGACGCGACCTTGCGTGCCAGAGGCGATAAAGCGGCTTTGGAAGCGAAATCTGGCGGATTGATCCGTTTCAGCAAGTTAAGAGCCGAATTCACGACTTTCAACACGGGCGGTTCGCTTATCACGACTCCGAAAGAGGCCGATCCTAACAATACGGAATATCCGAACAAGCTCGGCTTTGACCACATGCAGTCTTTCTATGTTGGCGTGGAGGCTAATCCATCGCAAAACATGAGAGCCAACGTGGAGTTCAACGTTTTGGGCAACGTCGCCTTGAATCCTATCGACCAGATTTTCTACGAAAACCGTGGACGTCCTGTGACTGTTGAGAGAAACAACCAGGAAACGCGTCTGGATTCGAACAACCGCGTTCAGGTTTACAGCGCGAGCTATCAATGGAACCACAATTATTTCAACCTTAACGGATTCTACAGAACCGGCCATTACCATTGGGGTTACGAAGGTGATTTCTTCGGACTTTACCCAGAAGCCAACTACGGACCGGCGATGGACATCTACAACGGTATCGCGCCACTAGGTTTCGAGGTAGAAGGTAAAAAAGAACTCAACGGACTTAAACTCGCTTTCGGACCGCAACTTTGGTGGGGCGCCAACCCGGCGATTTTGGCCAAATATTCGAGAACTTTCAAAAAATTCAACATCACGGGAGTGTTCCACGAAGATCTTGAGCAGCACACCAACACAGAAAGTTCATTCGCGATTCCACAACCTAAGACGCGTCGATTCACTTTGGCCGTTAGCCGTAAATTCGGTGATTTCGGGGTTGACCTTGGCGGAATCTGGGCAGGTTCGCCACTTATCGGAAGAAACTATCAAGTCGTTAGAGGTTCTGGCGTAAACGAGCAGGTTTTTGACGCGGAAATCTCGGCCAAAGACACTTGGGGCGGAAAAGCCAAATTCACTTACACAGGCGGAAGATTCAACTGGTACGGACAAGCCGCAGCCATGGGATTGGTAGCCAACGGAGGAACAGATTACACCCAGACTTTCACCGGATGGCGTTTGAAAGACAGCGGAAGCGGTAACCAATATAACTTCCTTTCCGGATTCACTTATTCGATCGGAAAGTTGCAGATCGCTCCTAACTTCTTGTACCAAAAACCGCTTGAAGGCCCAATCGACGCCAACGTTCAGGCGCCTGGAAGACCTAGAAACATCCTCGAAGATCCGTTCGTAGTTAGAGCGAACCGCGAGCAGGTTGCAGGAGAAATCCTATTCACTTTCGACCCGACTCCGGGAACTTGGATGTATCATTGGGATTCAGACAGAACCGAAGATTCGAAATTTGCCGTAAGCGCAGGATTCGTGTTCCGTCATTTGCCTACTACGCAAGACGCCGCGATCGGGATTTTGCCAGACGGAAGAACAACTTTCGCGTTTGACGGAGCCGCGCCAGCAAAAGACTTGTACGAGATCAACACGAGAATCGTATCGAAATGGGGCAAGGACTTCGGTTTTATCGCCAACCTTTACGCCGGTGACGCACAGGCCAACGGTAGCGACGCGAGAACGATCCACCGTTACGGAATGGACTTGAGAGTGATCTACAAACAGGTAAAATTGGCTTCCTTTGTAAAAGTAAACGATTGGGGTCCATACGATTACCACCGCGATTACAACTTGACTTTCCCGTTGCAATTGATGGCCGACCTTTCAACAGAGATCGGAAAACCAGATTGGTTCATCTTACCTGGAACGAGAATCGGTGTGCGCGGAACTTGGAGAGCTTTGGACAAATACTCGCCTCGCTACAACCCGACACAAGTGCTAGACGCTTCAGGTCAATGGGTGCCAGACCCGACGGCTATCGGCTTCCCGAACGGAAACGAATGGGAAATCCGAACTTATATCCACATCAACATCGGAAAATAAAAAATTGAAAAACTATGAAA
>JBCNQO010000193.1:0-4837 GCA_039592825.1 Flavobacterium sp. | reverse complement strand
GGGTGCAAGGTTCAGGGTGCAAGGTGCTGGGCGAATGGTGAATTTCGCGATTGTCTCGGCGTTTGCTTTTGATTTCCGTCTGATGACCTATGAACCTATAATCTGAAAATCTGATTTGAAAAATTTATGATTTTTTTAGCATTTGACTTTCTTTAGTCGGCTAAAATTCAAGGCTTGCGTGGAATTGTTGAAAAATCTATTGTTAATTAACAAAGCTGTGCAAGCGACGGAACGTTATTTTTTCGTTACATTTGAGAGAACCAACAATCGAATCCCAAATATCAAACGTTCAAACAAATTATGAAGAGAACCATGTTTTCCTACACGAAGGAGATTCTGGAAAGAGTCAGCTTTGATCCCTCGCTGTTCGTAAAAGAATTGCAAAAAGCATTAAAGGTCTTACTTCCTTATGAGGTCGAACAACTTAAAGATTGGCTCGTAGGCTTCACGGTCGAAAAGCCAGAATTGAAACCCTGTCTTGCATACGTTAACAAATAAAACTAAAGGAGCTTAAACGGCTCCTTTTTTTATGCTTCAAACTTGTATTTATGTAAGAAATTTATCATTTAAAATTGCGTAAAAGTGTATTTTGTCGATATTATTTACATTTTATCGATGTTTTTCAGTTCGATTTTACTAGCTTTACTTTCAGAGAACATCAGGTTTGAAGAAAAGCGATTTTCGATTGGCAACAATCTGAAAATCTGTGAATCTGTCAATATCAAAAGTTAAGAACCCCTAAATCTTACATTATGCCGCGAATGATCTACGATTACACCAAAAATGTTCTCGAGCGCGTAAGTTTTGATCCGAAACTTTTTGTAAAGGAGCTGAGGAAAGCACTCAAAGTGTTGCTCCCGTACGAACTCGAGATGCTAAGACGCTGGCTGGATTTCTACACGAACCAAAAACCCGAACTCAAGCCCTGCCTTTGCGTTATCCCTTAAAATGAAAAAGAGCCCGTTTAAGGCTCTTTTTTGTTTTCGTCTTTTTTGTTGTTTTCCCAATCCTCGATTTTCTTTTTCGCCTTTCTGGAGTAATAAAGCACAAACAAAAATCCGATGCCAACAGCGACCCAAATTCCCATTATTTCTTAGGCAAAGGACTGATGATTTCTACATTCTGGAACACGATCGCACCTTTGATCACGCCGGCAATAGTGGCTCGCAACGCTTCTATGATGTGCATCTTGAGTTCGGTTTTCGGATAGACCAGACTCACTTCGCGAGAAGGTTTCGGATCTTCGAAATGGTGCAATTTGTCTTTGTCTGATTCCTTGAGGTCGAGTGTGTGCAGGAACGGTAGGAGCGTGGTTCCAAGACCTTCGTCGGCCAATTTTATCAAGGTTTCGAAACTGCCGCTGGCGATCGTGAAATGTCCGTTTTCCTGTAAATCTGTCCTTTTGCAAAGATTGAGGATTCCGTCGCGGAAGCAGTGTCCGTCCTGCAAAAGCAAGATTTCGTCTACGTTCAAATCGTTTATCGACAGCTCTTTTTTATCCGCGAAAGCGTGAGTTCTGGGCACGTAAGCCACGAAAGGTTCGTAGTACAAAGGCGTTTCCTTTAGCTTTTCCTCCTGAAGCGGCGTTGCGGCGATGGCGGCGTCGAGATGTCCGTTTTTGAGGCGGGCGATGATTTCTTCGGTGTTCAATTCCTCGATCACGAGTTTTACTTTCGGATATTTCTTGATGAAATTGTTGAGGAACATAGGAAGCAAAGTCGGCATGATCGTCGGGATGATTCCCAATCGGAATTCGCCACCAATAAAGCCTTTCTGTTGGTCGACAATATCTTTGATACGTGTGGACTCGTTTACGATATTCTTGGCTTGGGTGACGATTTTCTGGCCGATATCGGTGAGTTGGATCGGCTTTTTGCTGCGGTCGAAAATGAGTACGCCCAATTCGTCCTCGACTTTCTGGATTTGCATCGACAGCGTCGGTTGGGTTACGAAGCACTTTTCTGCCGCGAGCGTGAAGTTTTTGTGTTCGGCCACCGCGAGCACGTATGTGAGTTGCGTGATTGTCATGTATTGAAATTTGTGATAAAAATATGAAATCTATCAGTTTTACTTATCGAAATTCGTTTTAATTTTAGGGTTAGAAACACAAAAATCAATAACCCATGAAAACCAATATGTTAGGTCTGCCGGTCAAGGAATCGGAAGAAATCGTAAGCCATTTAAATACGTTACTGTCTAATTTCCAGGTGTATTACCAGAATTTGCGAGGCATCCACTGGAACATCCGCGGCAAGCGCTTTTTCGACCTTCACGTCAAATTCGAGGAACTTTACAACGACGCCCAACTCAAGATCGACCTTATCGCAGAACGCGTCCTTACCGTTGGTGGTACGCCTTTGCACACTTTTGAAGACTACGTGAAACACAACAAGATCGAGGTCGGGAAGAACATTTCCAAAGACGAGAAAGCCGTGCATCTTATCGTTTCATCTCTTGCTGAACTTTTGAAAATCGAGCGGGAAATCCTGAACAAATCGGCAGAAATAGGGGACGAAGGCACGAATTCGATGATGTCTGACTTTATTTCGGAACAGGAAAAGACGATCTGGATGATGAACGCCTGGCTCGAAGAAGACATTTAAGAAATCGCCTATATTAGAAAAAATCTTCCAAGATTAAAAAACCTGAAATCACAATTCGCTTGATTTCAGGTTTTTGTGTTTTCAAGGTTAAAATAATTCTAAATAATCTAATCTCGAATTTGGAAAAACGCGCCAACCGTCTATTTTTGTTGCATGAGACTTTTGGCAAGACTTGTTTTGACTTTATTCGTCTTCTTTCTGGCGACGCCTTCTGTGGTGAGCGTCATCAAGAAGTCGTCGAACACGTCCTGTTTTTTCAATATGTCCGAAGAGGAACTGGTGCATAAAGAAGTTAAGGCCGAACTCCGGCTCAATCTTCCGCATCATCCGCCACTTGTCATAGCCGAAGTCGCGCGCCCAATTGCGGTACGCCAGACTTTGATGGTCGATTCTTTCTCGGCCCGCATTCTCATTCCGCCTCCAGAAACGGTTTAGTGCAAATTTCGCAGGACGACGCAAAGTGCGCTCGCCCACATTTTGTATTAAATCTAAGGTCATGACAAAAAAGACAAACATTTTTGCCAACCTTAAATCTGATTTCGCGTCGGGTTTGGTTGTGTTTTTGGTCGCGCTCCCGCTGTGTCTGGGAATCGCGCTCGCTTCCGGTGCTCCGCCATTGTCGGGGATTTTGGCCGGAATAATAGGTGGAATCGTCATTGGTTCACTCAGTAATTCCAACATAAGCGTTTCAGGTCCGGCCGCCGGATTGATCGCCATCGTATTAACGGCGATAAACAAGTTCGGGGCTTTCGAGATTTTCCTGCTTTCGGTAATGCTTGCGGGCGTTTTCCAGCTTATTTTAGGATTTTTGAAAGCCGGAACGATCTCGAATTATTTTCCGTCTAACGTCATTGAAGGCATGCTCGCCGGGATTGGCGTAATCATCATTACCAATCAGATGGAACACGCTTTCGGGTACGATAAAAGCGGTGAGACCGGAGAAGAATCGCTATTTCGATTAGACGGTGGAAACCCGTTTTCGGACATTCCCGAAATCATCGCCAGAATCGAACCGGGCGCCATTACGATTGCCTTGGTTTCACTTGTGATATTGATTGCCTGGGACAAGATCGATTTTCTGAAACGAATGAGATTGTTGCCTGGCGCACTTTTCGCCGTAGCGGTTTCAATCGTCCTGAACCAGATTTTTATTGCCACTGGAAGTCCTTTGGCTTTGGGAAGCGCGCATTTGGTGAGTCTGCCTTCTCTGAATTCGTTCGACGATTTCGTAGGATTTTTCACTTTGCCAGATTTTACGGCGATAACGAATCCTCAGGTTTGGATCACGGGATTGACGATTACCGTCGTAGCGTCGGTCGAAACCTTGCTCTGTATTGAAGCTTCCGACAGGATGGACGTCCAAAAACGCTATACCGATACCAATCGCGAACTCAAGGCGCAAGGTCTGGGCAATATGTTGAGCGGACTCATTGGCGGTTTGCCGATTACGTCGGTTATCGTGCGATCTTCGGCCAATGCCAACGCTGGGGCGAAATCGAAAATGTCAACGATCATCCACGGATCTTTGTTGCTTATTTGTGTACTGGCGATTCCCATGGTTTTGCGAATGATTCCTTATGCGACTTTGGCTGCCGTACTGATCATGGTCGGTTACAAACTCGCGAAACCCGCGACATTGCTGCATTTCTGGCATCAGGGAAAATACCAGTTCATTCCTTTTGTGGCGACTTTGGTTGGCGTCGTTGCCACAGATTTGCTCAAAGGTGTCGCGATCGGGCTTGCTATTTCGGTGGTTTTTATCATCAAGGGAAATCTCAAGCGCGCCTACAATTTCCGAAAGGAGGAATATGCCGACGGAGACGTGATCCACATAGATTTGGCGCAGGAAGTCTCGTTTTTGAACAAAGCCGCTATCAAGGCGACTTTGAACGAGATTCCCGAGAATTCCAAAGTGATCATCGATGCTTCGGATACGGTTTATATTGCCCACGACATTCTCGACCTGATCAACGAATTCACTACCGTAAAGTCTGTGGATTCGAACATTCGCGTGCGGTTGAAAGGGTTCAAACAAGCCTACAATCTCGAGAATTCGGACGAGTCGCTCAACAATGTTTCGGTCCATCACAGATCGGAAGCCGTGAAGCGTCACAACGACAAACAACTAAAGAAAAGTGAATTCGCATCTTCTTCTGACGATCAATCAGAATAGTTTGCCTAATTTTATCCACCGAAAAACACAACAATAGAAATGGACGGTTTTTATAAGAAGT
>JBCNQO010000192.1:0-4856 GCA_039592825.1 Flavobacterium sp. | reverse complement strand
AACGAATAATCGTTTTTTATAAATAGTTTGAAAACGCCGGCTGGAAACAGTTGGCGTTTTTTTTTATTTCTGATTTCGTTGTTCGCTTTCGCGGATTTTACACTTGCACTTTTTTTGAACCATTAAGAGAGTCAAGAAATTTAAGGTTGTGGTGAAAAATTGACCATTAAGTTCATTAAGAACATTAAGAGCATTAAGGCGCTTCGCTTTGTTGAGCCGAACATTTGTGTCCTGGAAAGGCGTTTGTTCATCAATCGTTTGGTGAATTGGAAATCTTTTGTTGTTTTTGTTTTTTGGGTGAATTGGAAATAGGTTTGCGCGAAGGATAGAAGCGGCATCCTTTTAATTAGGGGTTCGGGTCGGCTCCGCCGACCCGAACCCCTAATTAAAAGATATAGCGGATAGCCTGACGGCGGCTCCTGAAAACTGCTACAACGACAAAAACTGCTTCTGCAACTGCAACTGCAAACTGAGCCTGCCGCCGGCGCGCCCAAAATAATTTCACACAACTTTAGAACTCCGTTGTGATTTGTTCGCAAAATCGCTTGCTACCTTTAAGTAACAACTAAAGACAACACACTATGAAAAAGCGAATCGCCATTTTGGCTACACACGGATTCGAGGAAAGCGAACTCAAATCGCCTAAGGAAGCATTGGAAAATGAAGGTTGGCAAGCCGATATCGTGAGTCTTGAGAAAGGCACGATCAAGGCTTGGGCCGACGGGAATTGGGGAAAAGAATACAAAGTCGATTATACTTTGGACGAGATCAATTCGGGTGATTACGACGCGCTGGTTTTGCCTGGTGGCGTGATCAATCCGGACAAATTGCGCACCAAGGAAGGCGTGTTGAATTTCGTGCATGGATTTTTCAATGACAAGAAACCGGTGGCGGCGATCTGTCACGGGCCGCAGACGCTGATTAACGCCGAAGTGGTTTCGGGACGCGAAATGACATCGGTGAAAGCTATCGCAAAAGATCTTATAAACGCCGGAGCGATCTGGGCAGACAAAGAAGTCGTGGTCGACAATGGTTTGGTCACGAGCCGAACGCCCGAAGATCTGCCGGCTTTCAACAAAAAATTGGTAGAAGAAATCAAGGAAGGCGTACACTCGCACGCTTAAGAAATTCTAATTTTGGCCTAATCTCGAATTGAGAAGATTGGGCCAAAAATTGAAAAAAGTTGGTCTTTCATCGGACGTTTTTAATAAGAATTCAATTACGGATTAGGTTGCTTCAACATATCGGAATTCTTAAGAACTATTTAACACAGGCGTAATTTTGTTAAATGTATTTGGCCTATATTGCAGGTACAAAATACCACAAAACTTAACCTAATGAAACGACTTTTACTCTGTCTTTTCGTCTGCAGCGCGCTTAAAGCCCAAACGAGCGCAAACGCAGACATCAACCTGTCGCAGCCCGACGACACCAAAATCTACCGAACGCCGGAAGTGGACGTAAAACCCGAAATCAAGGCTGGCATGTACACCTTGGCCTTGTTTACGAGTGAGAACCTCAAACTGCCCGACGTCCACAACAAAAAAGTGAAAATTTTCGTTGGATTCATCGTAGAGACCGACGGGACGATTTCGGACGTAAAGTTCATTTACATGAGTGCCAAAGACGTTGACGAGGCCAAAGCCAAAACGATCACAGACGAGCGCAAAAAGTATGAGATGGCGCAACTTGAATTGATGAAAACCGAGTCTGTGCGCGTACTTACAAGCTTTAAGGAAGCCTGGAGACCGGCCATGAAAAACGGTAAGGCCGTGAGATGCCAATACAATTACCCGATCAATTTCTCTTTGGAATAAAAGAGAAGTTTTTCGGAAACTATTTAAATAAAAAATCCGCCTCTTGGGGCGGATTTTTCAAAATGATTTATAAATGCGGTTGATCGGGATGCCGACTCCTTTTTTGAGGATGACGCGGTTGTCGGTCAAGCCCCAAACGGTCGTCTCTACGACTTTCTTGGAATCGCTGTCTTCGAAATAGATGCGGATCTTTGAGTGTTCGAGGTTGCCAAGCAATAATGCCCGATTGAGTTCGGAAGCGCGCAGATTCTGGGCTTCACGATCATCAAGGACGTCTGATTGCGGAAATTTCAAGGCCGAAATCGACTCCTTTTCGATGGTTTCAAATTGTGGAATCATAAACGTGTAAGTTTTCTTAGTAGGATTCTGGGTGAACGCTAATATAGAAAAACATCCGAAACCGACAAACAATTTGTTAAATAAAGAGAGATTATTTTGAAAAAGACGTTGTTCCATAACGGATATTCAGCCACGATCAACTACAAAGGCGCCGAACTTTCCTCGTTTCTTTCGCCTGAAGGAAAAGAATACATCTGGAACGGAAATCCCGAATTCTGGGGCAAGCACTCGCCTGTCCTATTCCCTATCGTGGGAACTTTAAAAAACGACACTTTTTCCTATAAGGGGAAAGACTACAAATTGTCGAGACACGGTTTTGCGCGCGACATGGAGTTTGCCTTAACACATCATTCCGAGAACCAAGCCGTTTTTTCGCTTCAGTTTTCAGATGAAACTTTAGAGAAATATCCTTTCAAATTCTGGCTGCAGATCAATTATCGCCTTTTGAACAACACTTTGCTCATCGGCTACAGCGTCATCAATGAGGGCGAGACGAAAATGCCGTTCACTTTGGGCGCGCATCCGGCTTTTTCTTTGGACGGAAATTTCGAGGATTACGCTTTGGAGTTCGAAAAAGGCGATTCCATAAAAGCCACTTTGCTCGAGAAAGATCTTTTGTCTGACCAAACCGAAACGATTGCGCTTTCGAATCACAAGCTTCCTTTGAAATACGAGTTGTTCGCCAACGATGCGTTGATCCTGAAAAACGTCGCTTCGAAAAAACTGTCGATTCTTGAGAAAGGCAAGCCGAAACTTACGGTTGAGTTCGACGATTTTCCGCATTTGGGACTCTGGACCAAACAGGACGCACCATTATTGTGCATAGAACCTTGGTACGGTTATTCCGACAAATCGAGTGCGAGCGGCAACATTCTCGAGAAAGAAAGCATACAGATCCTCGATTCGGAAGCTGTTTTTAACACGAATTTCACCATCGAGGTATATTAACACTTGTGGCCATTGCTTAAATTTGAGTAAATACCACCACACTCAATGGGCAATGCCTCGACTAACTTACGTAAACTACTTTTCGGACTTTCGTTCGTACTGTTGTTATCAAGCTGCGGATCAATAACACTTCCGAGCCAAAAAAAGCGACCCGATTTTCTTCCGGAATACCTTTTCAAATCGAAGAAACAAAAGGCTCGCTACATGAAAGCCTACAATAAAACGCTGACGCTTTTCGATGTGCCGTTCGAGGAAATCGACGTGCAGACGCGCTTTGGCCCCACGCACATTCTCGTGGCCGGTCCAAAGAATGGTCAGCCATTGGTTTTGCTTCACGGAATGGACGCGAGTTCTACCATGTGGTATCCGAATCTCAAGGCGTTTGCCAAGACGCATCGGGTTTACGCCGTAGATTATATCATGGACGCCGGAAAGTCCGTTTTAAAGACCGATCCGCTCAACAACGATCAGGTCGTGCTTTATTACAACGACATTTTCGATCAGCTCAAACTCAAGTCTGTCGACGTTTTGGGCACTTCGCGAGGCGGATGGATCGCGGCTTATCTGGCCATTCAGCCCAATACGCGAATAAGGCGGTTGGTGCTTTTGAGTCCGGCTCAGGTTTTTGGCATGGTCGATTTCAAGATCTTTCCGGCCGTTTGGTTCAAGATGTTTCCTTCCAGAAGAAGCTTGGCGCGCACCATGGAAGCTTTTGCGACGCATCCCGAAAACGTGCATCCGTATTTCCGGAACCAGTTTTACATTGCCAGTAAATATGGCGACAGCCGACCGCAAGTGACCAAAATGATGCCTTTCTCAAAAGAAGAATTAGACAAGATCACGGTTCCGACGCTTTTCTTTTGGGGCGACCACGATTGCATGAACAACGAGAAATCGGCAGAAAAAGCGCGTGAACATATCAAGAATCTAGAAGTGATCAAAGTAGAAGATTCGGGTCATTTCATGAACACCGACCAACCGCAGTGCGTAAACGAAGAAGTCGTAAAATTCCTAAATTAGCGTATGCTAACATTCGACTTTTCCCATTTTCCTATTCTGGAAACCGACAGACTTTTGCTCAGAAAGCTTGCTGACACAGACGTTCAGGAAGTTTTCGAGATGCGTTCCGACCCAAAATCGATGCAGTACATTCCGCGTCCGCTGGCCAAAAGTCTCGAAGATGCGAGAAACCACATTTCGATGATTAACGGCGCCATCGACAAAAACGAAGGCATCAATTGGGCTGTGACGCTCAAAGGTGAAGACAAACTCATCGGGATCGTTGGTTTTTACAGGACGTCTTTTGACGACTATCGTTCCGAAATCGGCTACATGATTTCGCAAGACCAATACGGCAAAGGCATCGTGACAGAAGTCGTGGCCAAATTGGTGCAATACGGTTTCGAGAAATTGGGTTTCAACTCTATAGAAGCCATAATCGATCCCGAAAACATCGCCTCGGAACGCGTGCTCCAGAAAAACGGTTTTACCAAAGAGGCGCATTTTCGCGAGAATCTTCTGTACGACGGAAAATTTCTTGATTCGGTGCATTATGGGATTTTGAGACGGGATTTCGAGTCCAAGAAATAATCGTTGAATGACTACATAAATGAAACACGCAAAATCCATTATTCTTTCGTTAGCGTTATCTACGGGATTTCTGACTCACGCTCAATTTGGCTTGAGTACCGACTTGAAAGAGAAAAACCTCAAAGGCGCGGTGAAGTCGGTGACTTACGTGGTTACCTCCAT
>JBCNQO010000191.1:0-4858 GCA_039592825.1 Flavobacterium sp. | reverse complement strand
CTCTGGCCGCTCGCTCTTCCTTAAGCGCCTCAACCAACAACGCCACCACGCCGTTGATATTGATGCCGCCCCGGCCAGAAACCATAGTGTTCGGGCAAAAATCAGCTGGCCGTCGCCGGGCTTGCCGTACTCGCTATTTTCCGCTTAAAGAAAGCGAAAAATGCGCTCAGACAATACGGCGAATCCCTAACGCGAACCGGTCAAAAACCGCACCAAAGTGGCGAATTAAAACCAAGTGTCACAACCCAATCAAAAAGTCCAATTTTGATTTTTCGGTGTCAAGTTCCAGGGGTAACTTCTTTTAACAATTTCTACAGATTTTCTGTAACGATTGCATTGTTGCAAACGCTACCTTGTCGTAGGGAAGGGACCGGTGTTTATCCCTACGAAAAATCCCGAAAGCCCAATTACAGAAAATCTGTAAAAATTGATAAAAGTGAGATTGGGTGCCAAAGTGCAGATATTCCAGAGTTTGTAGCGTTTAAAAAACATCACAGTAACAGTCAAAACCCTCGTCGGGCACTCGGAACTCCGGTTTTCCTGAACTTTCGCACTTCAGCACTTTCGCACTCCAAAAGTAATTCGGCTACAACCAAAAGTACTCGGGTTACAAACCAGCAAGTTGTTCCGCCCGAACTTTGCCTCAACAAAAAATCACAACCATGACAACTTTCAAAAAACTTGGCTCACAAGGACTCGAAGTACCGGCTCTCGGATTGGGCTGTATGGGCATGTCGGGCTTTCAGGGCGGCGATATGTATGGCAAGACAGACGACGCAGAATCGATCGCGACCATTCACGAATCGTTCGAAAAAGGCTTCAACTTTCTCGATACGGCCGATATGTACGGGCCGTTCCATAACGAGCAACTCATTGCTAAAGCCATTGCCGGAAACCGCGAAAAGTACATCATCGCCACCAAATTCGGTTGGGAAATTGACGATGCCACGACCGCGTTGACCTGGCAGATCAACGGCAAACCGGATTACATAAAGCACGCGGTGGAACGTTCGCTCAAGAACCTCAAAACAGATTACATCGACCTTTACTACCTGCACAGACGCGACAAAACGATCCCGATCGAGGAAACCGTGGGCGCAATGGCAGACTTGGTAAAAGAAGGAAAAGTCAAGTACATCGGGCTTTCCGAAGTTTCTTCCGAGAATGTCCGCAAGGCTCACGCGGTGCATCCGTTAACGGCCGTCCAGTCGGAATATTCGCTGTTCGAAAGACAGGTCGAAGAAGCTGGAGTGAAGCAAACGCTCGAAGAACTCGGCATCGGATTGGTCGCTTATTCGCCACTCGGACGCGGTTTCATCACAGGCCAATTCAAGTCGATAGACGATCTTCCTAAAGACGATTTCCGTCGCAACATCCCGAAATTCCAGGGCGAACAGTTCCAAAAGAACCTTGAACTTCTGGCCGAAATCGAGAAAATGGCATCCGAAAAGGGAATCAAGCCATCCCAACTTGCCATAGCCTGGACAATCGCTCACGGCGCCATCCCGATTCCGGGCACGAAACGCCGCAAATATCTGGGCGAGAATCTCGAGTCGGCTAATATCAGCCTGACGGAAAATGACCTCAATCGTCTGGAAAGTATCATCCCGATCACGGCCGAAACAGGCAATTCGTATTGGGATGACATTATGCAGTATCAGGATTATTAATCTTAAATTGGGACAGATTTCGCGTGGCACTAAAGTCGCGCGAAATTTGCTATGGAAAATTCACCAGATACGACGACCGTGGTGTTGCTTATAATTGTCACGGTGCTAGCGCTGTTTCTGAGCTTTCGCAAGAAGTTCAAGGATCGCGATTACTATGAAAAGTACAACCAGATCAGTTTTGTGGTAAGCGCCATTTTCTTATTGGGCCTTTTCGGATATTTTCTTTTTGAACGATTTTCAGGTTAAATCAGGTAGAAATGAACAAATTTACGCCGCCGTTACACATCGCCACGATCTGCGAAATGCACAAACTTATGTCTGTCGCCAAGCCTTTCCATCCGTTGGTTTCCATGGTTTCGATGAGCGACGTGGTAGGTTGCAAGGAATTGGTCGGGAAAACGATAACCTACGGATTTTATTCGATCGCCCTCAAGAAGAATTTCGATTTGAGACTGCGCTACGGCCGCCAATACTACGATTTTGACGAAGGCGTGATGACGTTCGTGTCGCCTTTGCAGGTTATCGGAATCGAGTCCGAAAACATCCAGAAAATGGACGGATTCATGCTTTTGGTGCATCCGGATTTCCTCAAAGGACATTCGCTTGCGGCCAGATTGCCCGATTACGGCTTCTTTTCTTACGATGTGAACGAGGCGTTGCACGTATCCGATCAGGAAGAAAAAATGGTGATCGATATGATGGAAAATCTAGGAAAAGAGATCGCGAATCCTATCGACGCTTTTTCTCAGGACGTGATTCTGTCGCACATCGAACTTTTACTCAATTACTCGAATCGCTTTTACAACCGCCAATTCTTAACGCGCAAAAGCCACGGCATAGACGTTCTGGCGCAATTTGAACGTTTGGTAAAAGACTATCTCAATTCAGATTTGCCTCAAACTTCGGGCTTTCCGTCTGTAAACCATTTTGCCGAAAAGCTCAACCTGTCGGCCAATTACCTAAGTGATTTACTTCGGAATCTCACCGGGCGCAACGCGCGCCAGCACATTCAGGACGCTGTGGTCGAGAAAGCAAAGGAATTGCTTTCCACGACGAATCTGTCGGTATCCGAAATCGCCTACAAAATCGGTTTTGAACATTCCCAGTCGTTCAGCAAACTGTTCAAGTTAAAGGTAGAAATGACGCCTTTGGAGTACCGGAGTGCGTAAACGTTCCTGAGTTCCTGAGCGCCAAAGTTCCTGAGTTCGTCGTATCGACCACGGGTTTTAAAAACGGATTCCTAGAAAATACAGTACAAAACCAATCTTAATGAACTTAATGTGCTTTATGCTCTTAATGGTAAAAAAAAGAGAATGGAGATACAGAATTAAATTCCGCAGGAAATCTTAACTACCCTAAACTATCTTATTTGTAAAATTCAATTATTCGACCAAATCGTATTTCTCCAGATTAACAGAAATGGTTTTCCCATCAGACTTGCGAATCACAACGGCAACCGTCAGGTTCTCGATGAGCTTCTGACGGAAAGCGCACCAATCCAGGTCGCTCAAACCGCCAACCGAAGTGCCGTTCAAAGAAACCACTTCGTCTCCCAATTCAAAACCCGCCTTTTCAGCCGCCGAACCTTTCCAGATCACGCCCACGAACGTTTTCCCTTCTTCGCGCAAAGGTGTAAAACCAAAGGAATATTCCTTTTTCGGCTCGTCGACCTTTTGTGGCAAAAGCAACTCACTCTTTTTGTAGTTGATGACCAACTTGCCCAAAGGACTAAAGAAATCATTGCCGATAAGTACCATCGGACTTGGTGAAATCCGCAATCTGCGCTTAAGCAACACTTTTCCTATGTAAACCGAATCGGCCATTGCCGCGCGCTCTTCCTGAAGCGCGTTGCTCATAAGCGAGTAAAAGCCTTTCCCTTTGCTGTGAGCGATTTTCTTGGATTTCGCTAGTCGGCTTTTCTCAAAATAGTCGTTCGGGATGTCGAGACTACCGTTGTTTCCAGTGTCTAGGTCGGCCAGAAAGTTGATGCCGTTCGTGTCGATTTTGACCCTTGGCGTTCCCGAAAAATTTTGGGTAAACGGAACAGAATTAGCGTTCGGTAGTGAAATCTTGTCCGAGGCCAATCGTATCGAAACCTTGTCATAATCGATTTCCCAATTGCAAACCCGCATCATGTTCGAGCCCAGAATCCCATCTAACGGACGGCACAAAAGCTGGCTGAACTTCGCCAATTCAAAAGAGCCGACACCAACATTCTGGAATTTTACCGATCCGAACTTGATTTCGGGCACGGTATAAAAGTTTTCCTCGCTCACGTTTCCGGCCGAATCGACGAATTTGTTCGAAGTGACGGGCGAAAGTCCGAGTGATTTCACAAGTTCGGCAGACAAGATCGTGACCGCGCCAGTGTCGAACAGGAAAGTGTAAGTCTTTCCATTGATCTCTACCGGAACAAGCAATTCGTCGGTCACGTATTCGGCGGCGACCGTTTCGTCGAACTTTTTGGGTTCGGTTTTAACGGCGAACAGATATTTATCGCGGTTTTCTGTAGATTTTTTGACTTCTTCCTTGGTTTGGGAAAACCCTATGCCGGCAAAGCACAGAAGCGTGAAAAGTAGTATTTTTCTCATTTGTCGGTTTTTTGTAAAAGTGCGAATTTTCGTTCGGATTTGAAACGGGTTTTGACAGAAATTCAGTGTTTGATTTCCCAATTTCCGTCAGATAACCCGAATGTTTTTAGTAACGAATCATTCGTCCAAACGTTCATGATCGCTATTTTCACCTGGTTTTTAGAAGCCGATTCAAATCGGATTTCGAACAACGATCTTTGAGTGGTTTGTCCACTTTCCAGATTGACTTTTTCAGACGAAAAACAATTGTAGCAACCTTCGCCACCCGTCGGACTTTCTCCCGTAATTACGATTTTGTCGCGAAATCGGTATTCGGCCTCAAACGCTCTCTTGTCGAATTGGTACAGATGAAACAGATTTTGTGAAAATCGTTCCCATTGCCGACGGAATTCAGACGGATTGGCACTTTCGTCGTTCCCGCAAATGTCGACCGGACGCGATAGGATAAGTAGCAACGTATCGTCGTTTTTGGCAAGTCGGTTCGCTTCTGACGCAATCAGTTTGGCGAGTTGCGTTTCTTTCGGGACGCGTTTCTGGTTTCTGATGAATAAGTCCGTATATGTGAAAACTGCGTACACGCCGAGATTTCCGATCAGG
>JBCNQO010000190.1:0-4858 GCA_039592825.1 Flavobacterium sp. | reverse complement strand
TTAGTTTTGCCGAGCTTTATAGTTAAAAAAAACGAAACAATTTTTGTGCCAAAGAAAGAGTATGAGTAAGAATCTAACTACAAGATCGGAAGATTATTCAAAATGGTATAACGAACTCGTTGTCAAGGCCGATCTGGCCGAGAATTCAGGAGTTCGCGGATGTATGGTGATCAAGCCTTACGGATACGCCATTTGGGAAAAAATGCAGGCGGAACTTGACCGTATGTTCAAGGAAACCGGACACTCCAACGCCTATTTCCCGCTTTTCGTGCCCAAAAGCATGTTCGAGGCCGAAGAAAAGAACGCCGAAGGTTTCGCCAAAGAGTGCGCGATCGTAACGCATTACCGCCTTAAAAACGATCCGGACAAACCCGGGAAATTGATGGTCGATCCGAACGCCAAACTCGAGGAGGAGCTTATCGTTCGTCCCACTTCAGAAGCGATCATCTGGTCAACATACAAAAACTGGGTTCAATCTTACCGCGATTTGCCTTTGCTAATCAACCAATGGGCGAATGTCGTGCGTTGGGAAATGCGTACTCGCCTGTTTTTGAGAACTGCAGAATTCTTGTGGCAGGAAGGCCATACGGCTCACGCTACGAAAGCCGAAGCCATCACCGAATCTGAAACGATGATGCAGGTTTATGCCGACTTTGCCGAGAACTTTATGGCGATTCCGGTCGTGAAAGGTCTTAAAACCGAAAGCGAGCGTTTTGCCGGAGCCGAAGAGACCTATTGTATCGAAGCCTTGATGCAGGACGGAAAAGCGCTTCAGGCGGGAACTTCCCACTTTTTGGGTCAGAACTTCGCCAAGGCATTCGACGTGAAATTTACCTCGAACGAAGGAAAGCTCGATTACGTTTGGGGAACCTCGTGGGGCGTTTCGACGCGTTTGATGGGAGCGCTCGTCATGACGCATTCAGACGACAAAGGGTTGGTTTTGCCACCTACACTAGCTCCGACGCAGATCGTGATCGTTCCTATCCATAAAACAGAAGAGCAGTTGGCCGCGATCACAGAAGAGGTCAACAAGCTTGTTTCGGAACTCAAGAAGATGCATATTTCGGTCAAATTCGACAACCGCGCCAATATGTCGCCAGGTTTCAAGTTCAACGAATACGAACTCAAAGGTGTTCCGGTGCGTTTGGCTATAGGCCCGAAAGATCTCGAAAACGGCACTTTCGAAGTCGCCCGACGCGATACTTTCGAGAAGACTTCGGTTTCTAAAGACGGCATCGCAACCTATTTGAGAGATTTGCTGGACCAAATCCAGAACGATCTTTTCCAGCGCGCTCTCGACTACAGGAATTCGCATATCACAGAAGTGAACGACTTCGAGGAATTCAAGTCTGTGCTCGAAGGAAAAGGCGGTTTCTTGTCTGCGCATTGGGATGGAACGGCCGAAACCGAGGAAAAAATCAAGGAATTGACCAAAGCGACCATTCGCTGTATTCCTTTGGACAGGGTAGAAGAGGAAGGAAAATGCGTCTTCACCGGAAAAAGTTCAAAAGGTAGAGTGCTGTTTGCCAAGGCTTACTGAGAAATTTTCAAAAAAATAAAGCACAGCTCTTGCGAGAATAGAAATTAGTTGTATTTTTGCATCCGCAATAGAGCAATGGCCCGTTCGTCTATCGGTTAGGACGCCAGGTTTTCATCCTGGTAAGGGGGGTTCGATTCCCCCACGGGCTACTAAAGAAAAACTCCTGAAATGATTCGGGATTTTTTTTTAAAACCAATGGTCCGTTCGTCTAGGGGTTAGGACGCCAGGTTTTCATCCTGGTAACAGGGGTTCGATTCCCCTACGGACTACAGAATTAGTTGTAAATTAGTTTTATAGAACAAAACGTCAGTGTCTCGGCCTTTGTTTTATTAGTTAAAACCAAAGTGATCTTAGATTGTGGGAGGTTTTTCTTTTTTAACTAAGTATTTTATCAATTACAATTAAATTTAAAAGAAATGGCAAACCATAAGTCAGCCCTTAAGAGAATCAGAAGTAACGAAAAGAAGCGCGTGCTTAACCGTTACCAGCACAAAACGACTCGTAACGCTATCAAAGCGCTTCGTTTGGCTACTGACAAAAATGAAGCTAAATCGAAATTGTCTGGAGTTATCTCTATGATCGATAAGCTTGCAAAGAAAAACATCATCCACGACAACAAGGCGTCTAACCTTAAGTCGAAATTGACTAAGCACGTTTCTAAACTAGCTTAATCTTTTTAAGGATTGAAGAATAAGAGCTCCCAAATCGGGGGCTTTTTTTATGCCTTGTCGTTTCGTGTCCAGATTCGTTCGGGAATAATGTTCCAAAAAAAAAGCTCCCGTTTAAAGGAGCTATTCATATGTTTACAGTATTCGTTACAGGTCGTGCAGTTCGGCCAGCATTTCTTTAGATATCGGTTTGGACCGGAAATCGATCACCTGGTTGTAAGACTTCGATTTCTCTATGTCTTGCGGATCAATCGTAGAAGAAAGCACGATCACTTTTACGTTCGCAAATGGTTTGTATTTTTCAGAAGAGAACAAATCCAGGAATTCCCATCCGCCCATTACGGGCATGTTAAGGTCAAGAAAAATCAGCTTCGGGTGTTCGCCCTGGCTTTCCAGCAATCCGTCGAAATAAGCAATGGCCTCTTCGCCGTTCTGGGCAGTGTCGACCTGCTTGGCGAATTCCGCCTTGTTGATTACCATTTTGTAGAGCATTAAGGTAATCGGATCATCGTCGACACATAACAATTTGTGTAGCATTTTTGGGGTGATATTTTAGTTAAATAGTAGTTTGTTTCTTGAATGTTAGCGTAAATGACGTGCCCTTGTCTACGGTACTGTCAACTTTTATCGTTCCCCCCATACTTTCAACCTGAGATTTTACGAGGTAAAGACCAAGTCCTTTGCTGTCTGGGTAGTTGTGGAAACGTTGATATAGCCCAAATATTTTGTCGTGGTGGCGTTCCATGTCGATGCCGATCCCGTTGTCTTTGAATACGAGTTGCACCGAGTCGCCAACCAGCTTGGAAGATACGAAAATTTTAAGTTTCCGCTCGGGCGAACGGTACTTGATCGCGTTTGTAAGAAGATTCAGCAAGATACTTTCGAGATAAGCCTTGTTGATGTTCAGGATGGAAACTTTCTCGATCTTGAGGTTGATGATAGGCTTGTACATCCCGATCATAAAACTCAATTGGTTGAACACGTTCTCGAAAACGTCTTTGATGAGCACTTCCTCTTTCTGTATCGACGGATTGTCCTTGATGATCACGACCTTGACCAGATCGCTTATCGTCTCGTTCAAAAGATGCGTCGATTTGTGGAAGCCGTTCAGGATTTCTTTCAAGTCCTGATTCTCGATCGGCATGTCTTCGATCAGATTCAGCAAGCCCGTCAAATTGGACAATGGCGCGCGCAGGTTGTGAGACGTGATGTACGAGAATTGCTTCAGGTCTTTGTTATTTTGCGTCAGCTCGCGGATCAGGTGCTCTTTTTCCTTGTCGCGTCGTTTCTCGTCGGTAATGTCGCGTTGGATCGAAATCCAGTGCGTATGCTCGCCTTCATTGTTCCAGATTGGCGTGATTGAGACGTCTGTCCAATATTCTTCGCCGTTCTTGCGCTCGTTCAAAGCCTCGTAACGGAATTCCTGTTTGTTTTCTACAGCCAGCAAAAGACGGTCGTATTCACGTTGTCCGGGTTTGCGGTTCATGAATACGGTTGGTTTTTTGCCGATGACTTCTGCGGGTTTGAATCCCGTCATGGCCGTAAATGAAGGATTCACGAAAATCACCTTCGGAAGTTCTTCGGTTTTGGACGCCTCGGCAATCACGACAGAATCTTTCATCTGCGTAATAACCGTGTCCATAAGCTTCAGTCGATGTTCCTCAGACTTCTGTCGCGTCACGTCCTGCATCGCCCCAATCATACGAATGGCCTTGCCGGATTCGTCTTTCACGAGAAACGCCCGGTCGTATACATATTTATAGGAGCCATCCGCGCAAGCGAAACGGTATTCGTCCTGCCATTTTTCGGTCTTTTGTTCCAGGAAAGCATAAAGTTTCATGGCCATTTTGATCGAATCTTCGGGATGGATCCTGTCGAACCACCAGCGCGAAGTATTCCCGACCTCGTTTTTCTTGTACCCAAAAACGCCCTGGATTCCTTTGTTCCACTCGAATTTGTCCTCGAGAATGTTCCAATCCCAAATCGTGTCGCTCGTCGCTTTGGCCACGATGTCGTAACGTTCTTTGGCGCGTTCGGTCTCTTCGAACGAGTTGCGGTTTTCAATAAGCACGCTTATCATTGCCGCAACCCTTTCCACGAGATTGATCTCTTCCGGATGAGGCGATTTGGTCGTTTTGTAGTAAGTCGCGAAACTTCCCACGACCTTGCCATTGGCTTTTTTCACGGGAACAGACCAGCAGGCGCGAAGTCCGAACCTATCGGCCAATTCCTGATAATCTTCCCAAAGCGGATCTTGTTCAATGTCTGACACAATCACCTTTTTGCCGGTGTACATGGCCGTTCCGCAAGAGCCGGCTTTCGGGCCAATCTGCATTCCGGTCACGGCTTCGGCATAATCTTCTCCCAGAGAATCGCCGGCGATGTGTTTTGCCGTCGTTCCGTCTTCGTCCAGCATCAGAATGGTGCAATACGAATCCGGAATCAGGTCTTCAATATTTGTGACGAGTCGCCTAATGACGGTTTCAAAGCCCACTTTAGGGTTGGCGTTGAGCTCGTATATCTGTTTTTCGAAAGACAGTATCGTCTCCTGCATCTTGCGGGCCGAAATGTCTTGCATGGCACCCACTTTTTTGGCGGCGACACTTTTTTCGCGGATGATGTCAAAGCGATCCAGCACATAGGCGTAACT